>NZ_LNCE01000072.1:0-104018 GCF_001445815.1 Janthinobacterium sp. Ant5-2-1
CAAGCCGTACCGCTTTTTCTCCCTATGAGGGATACCCGAGCCGTGTTCAGGCGGCGCTGGCAGCCACGTCGGTCGCTGTTGTTTTTTCGGCGTCCGTCTGCTTGATGCGGCGGTTCACGGCCGACAAGACGGCCTTGAACGAAGCGGTGACGATATTGCTGTCGATGGCGGCGCCGAACAGGGTCGGGCCGTTGTCGAGGCGCAATTCCACATAGCAAGCCGCTTGCGCGTTGGCGCCGGAGCCGATCGAGTGCTCATGGTAATCCATCAGTTTGATGTCGAGACCGAGCGCATTGACGAAAGCATCGATGGGACCGTTGCCGCCCCCTTGCAAGGCCAGCGGCGTCTGGCGGTGCGACAGGCTGATGTCGATTTGCACGGATTCGTCGCTGCTCGTGTCTTCCACCATGCGGTGCGAAGCGTAGGCGTACGGCGCCGTCTGCTCCAGGTATTCCTGCTGGAAGATTTCATGGATATCCTGCGCGGCGATTTCGCGGCCAGTCGCGTCGGCCACGGCTTGCACGGCGCGCGAGAATTCGATCTGCAGGCGGCGCGGCAAGACCAGGCCGTATTCCTGTTCCAGCAAGTACGCCATGCCGCCCTTGCCGGACTGGCTGTTGACGCGGATCACGGCGTCGTAGCTGCGGCCCAGGTCGGCCGGGTCGATCGGCAAGTACGGCACTTCCCAGATGCTGTCCGGTTGTTGCTTGGCGAAACCTTTCTTGATCGCATCCTGGTGCGAGCCGGAGAATGCCGTGAAGACCAGGTCGCCCGCATACGGGTGGCGCGGGTGGACGGGCAACTGGTTGCACTCTTCGACGCATTTGCGCACGCTGTCGATGTCGGAGAAATCCAGGCCCGGGTGCACGCCCTGCGTGTACAGGTTCATCGCCAAAGTGACGAGGTCGACGTTGCCGGTGCGCTCGCCATTGCCGAACAAACAGCCTTCCACGCGGTCGGCGCCCGCCATCACGGCCAGCTCGGCCGAGGCGACGGCCGTGCCGCGGTCGTTATGCGGGTGCACGCTGATGATGATGGAATCGCGGCGCGCCAGCTTGCGCGACATCCATTCGATCTGGTCCGCATACACGTTCGGCGTGCTGCATTCCACGGTTGATGGCAGGTTGATGATCATCTTGTTGGCCGGGGTCGGCTTCCAGATGGCGCTGACGGCGTCGCAGATATGCTTGGAAAAATCGAGTTCCGTCGTCGAGAACGATTCCGGCGTGTATTCAAAGCCCCATTCCGTTTGCGGATGCTGGGCCACCAGCTGTTTGACGAGGGTGGTGCCGGTGGTGGCGATATTCGTGATTTCTTCGCGCGACATGCCGAACACGACCTTGCGGAACACGGGTGCCACGGAGTTGTACAGGTGGACGATGGCGCGCTTGGCGCCGACAACGGATTCCACCGTGCGGCGGATCAGCTCTTCACGCGACTGTGTCAGCACGATGATGGTGACGTCGTCCGGGATGCGGCCTTCATCGACGAGCTTGCGCACGAAATCGAAATCCGTCTGCGATGCCGATGGGAAGCCCACTTCGATTTCCTTCAGGCCGATGGCGATCAGCATTTCGAAGAACCGCAGCTTCTTTTCCGCGCTCATCGGCTCGATCAGCGACTGGTTGCCGTCGCGCAAATCGGTGCTCATCCAGATAGGCGGTTTGCTGATGATCTGGTTCGGCCATTGACGGTCGGTCAATTTGACGGGAGGAAAGGCGCGGTATTTGGAAGCTGGGTTTTGCAACATCATGATCGGGTACTCCTGAAGATAGGGGGAAATCAATGGTTGTGGCGCAAGCTTGCCGGGCGGCCACGAGACACTAGGCCAGGCAAGCGATCGGTAGCGGTAGCAGAGGTGCCGCGATGCCAGCGGAGGCGGTCGCAGTGGGGATTACGTGTACGAATGGGGATGGTGCAAACATCATCAAACCTTCCAGGGTTTTTGAAACACGCCGGCGTGTGGCCAGGCGAAGCAATGCGGCAAACTTATGCGCGTGCTAGGTGTAGTCGTGATAGCGACAGCAGGGAAGGGGATGGATGTTTGAAGGAGGACATGCACTCAATGTAAGGGAAGTCGGGCCGGGCTGTCAAGCGTTTCCGTGCTACACGTAAAGCACGTGGGCTGCCTCGTTCGGCGCATCCAGTGCATCCTGCGCCATGCGCGTGAGGATGCGCCGCAGGGTGGTCGCTTCGTGGGGCAGGCGCGCGGCGAAGGCTGGCCAGCCGCGCAGCTCCAGTTGTTGCGGCATGTCCACCAGGCCCGTGACGGCGTCCCAGAACGCATCCCAGTTCATGCCATAGAAGGAGGGGAAAGCCAGTGCGGCGGCCAAGGCGGCATGCAGCTGGCGCGGCGAGTTGATATCGCTCAAGTCGATTGTTACAAGGGCTCGTCGATTCATGCTATTTGATGTTCTGACATAGTGGGAGCAGGTAAATAAACCAGGCGCCAGTCTAGCAGCAGGGGCGGCGCGCACGCTTCCCTGAACTTGTCACCTTAAACATTTAAGACGGCCTTCAGTGCCGGCGGCCCCGCTTGCGCTACAATCGGCTCTCCTTTATTGTCACTGCCGCGTGCGGTTCTCTTCTGCCACCATGTTCCCTAAACGCCTGACCCTGCTTGCCCTGGCCGCCTTTGCGCTGGCCGGCTGCGATACCACCGCCCCGAAACCGATACAAGTATTGACGCCGCCCGAGCCCATCGTCGTCACGCCGCGCAAGATCAAGATCGGCCTGGCCCTGGGCGGCGGCGCGGCGCGCGGTTTCGCGCATATCGGCGTGATCAAGGCGCTCGAATCGCAGGGCATCCAGGCCGATATCGTCACCGGCACCAGCGCCGGCAGCGTGGTGGGCGCCATGTATGCGGCGGGAAATTCCGGCTTCGCCTTGCAAAAGATGGCGTTCGACATGGACGAGGCGGCCATTTCCGACTGGGCCTTGCCCCTGTTCGGCAAGTCCTCCGGCGTGCTGAAAGGCGAGGCGCTGCAAAGCTATGTCAACAAGGCCGTCGGCGGCGTGCCGCTGGAAAAACTCAAGATTCCATTTGGCGTGGTGGCGACCGATTTGAAAAATGGCCAGCCGATCCTGTTCCAGCGCGGTAACACCGGTATGGCCGTGCGCGCCTCGTCTGCCGTGCCCGGCGTGTTCCAGCCCGTGACGATTGCCGGCCATACCTATGTCGATGGCGGCCTCGTCGCTCCCGTGCCCGTGCGCTTTGCGCGCGACATGGGCGCCGATTTCATCATCGCCGTGAATATTTCCTCGCAAACGGATACCCAGAAAGCCATCAGCTCGATGGAAGTCTTGATGCAGACGTTCGCCATCATGGGCCAGCGCATCAATCAGTTCGAATTGAAAGATGCGGACGTGGTGATCCAGCCCAGCCTGGGCACCATGAAGGGCAACGATTTCAACAGCCGCAACCAGGCGATCCTGGCGGGCGAGCAGGCGACCTTTGCCGTGATGGCGCAGCTCAAGCAAAAGCTGAAAGCCAAGCGTGAGCAGTAAGCGATAGCGGCGCTGCGCATTTCGTATACAATTTTGTTTCAACATAACAAGGATGCACCATGCAATCGAAACCGATTTTGACACTGGACGATGTAAAGAAAATCGCTGCCGCCGCCGAAGCGGAAGCGGTCAAGAATAACTGGGCGGTCACAATCGCCATCGTCGACGACGGCGGCCATCTGGTGTGGCTGCAGCGCATGGATGGCGTGGCGCCGATCTCGTCGCACATCGCCCCATCGAAAGCGAAGACGGCCGCACTGGGCCGTCGCGAATCGCGCATCTATGAAGAGATGATCAATGGCGGCCGCGTGTCCTTCCTGAGCGCGCCGGAAATCGACGGCTTGCTCGAAGGCGGCGTGCCCATCGTGTTCGAAGGCCACTACGTGGGCGCCGTCGGCGTCTCGGGCGTGAAATCCGCCGAGGACGCGCAAATCGCCAAGGCAGGCATTGCCGCTCTGACGGCCTAAGTAGTAGCCGCAGTTGCAGAACTAGCCGCTCCGCGCAAGCCGGGCGGCTTTTTTCATGGGGCGCAGGTTTTATGCTGCTGCGCAAAAAAATGCCGGGGCTTCTGTATTTTCTTCCTTGTGGAAAAGCTTCCTTTTGGTTATAATTCAAAGGTTTAGCCAATCACACATATACCGTAGCGACTACCCATCCCCTCATTCAAAATGACCGTTGAAACACCCTGAGTGCATCTGGCTCGGGTATCTAGGCGGTCGGTCTGACGTGGCGCAGCTACGGTAACTTTATCAGGAGTTGCCCTTGCCGCCATTTTTTTCTGGCCCTGCCGTTCCAGCCATATTAGCGCTTGCTGATGGAACGATCTTTAAAGGTTTTTCGATCGGTGCCGCCGGTCATACCACGGGCGAGGTTGTTTTCAACACCTCGATGACCGGGTATCAGGAAATCCTTACCGACCCAAGCTATTGCCGCCAGATGGTCACCCTGACCTATCCGCATATCGGCAATACGGGCGTCAATCCGGAAGACGTCGAATCTTCCAAGGTCCACGCCTCTGGCCTCATCATCCGCGATCTGCCGTTGCTGGCATCCAATTTCCGTTCCACCCTCTCCCTGTCCGATTACCTTAAAGCTGAAAATATCGTTGCCATCGCCGGCATCGATACACGCAAGCTCACGCGCATCCTGCGTGAAAAAGGTGCGCAGGGTGGCGCCATCCTCGTCGGTACGCAAGGCAACGAGCCATCCTCCGCGCAAGCGCTGGAACTTGCTCGCTCCTTCCCCGGCTTGGCCGGCATGGACCTGGCCAAGGTGGTATCAAGCAAGGCCGCCTACGAGTACCGCGAAACGGAATGGACCTTGGGCGAAGGCTATGGCCAGCTGGCCGACGCGGACGCGAAATACCACGTGGTCGCCTTCGACTACGGCGTCAAGCGCAACATCCTGCGCATGCTGACGGCACGCGGCTGCAAGGTCACCGTGCTGCCCGCGCAAGCGACAGCTGCCGATGCACTGGCGCTGAACCCGGACGGCATCTTCCTGTCGAACGGTCCCGGCGATCCGGAGCCGTGCGACTACGCCATCGCGGCGACCAAGGAATTGATCGAGAAGGGCATCCCGACCTTCGGCATCTGCCTCGGCCACCAGATCATGGCGATCGCTTCCGGCGCGAAAACCTTGAAGATGAAGTTCGGCCACCACGGCGCCAACCACCCGGTGCAAGACCTGGAAACGAAACAAGTCTTGATTACCTCGCAAAACCACGGTTTCGCAGTTGACGCGGCAACCTTGCCCGCGAATTGCCGCGTGACCCATGAATCGCTGTTCGACGGTTCCCTGCAGGGCTTTGCCCGCACGGACAAGCCGGCCTTCTGCTTCCAGGGCCACCCTGAAGCGTCGCCGGGCCCGATGGATGTTGCTTACCTGTTTGACCGCTTCATCAACTTGATGGCTGCGGAGGAGAAAAAGAAAAATGCCTAAACGTTTAGATATTAAAAGTATTCTGATTATTGGCGCTGGCCCGATCGTGATCGGCCAGGCCTGCGAATTCGATTATTCCGGCGCGCAAGCGTGCAAGGCCCTGCGCGAAGAGGGCTACAAAGTCATCCTGGTCAACAGCAATCCTGCGACCATCATGACGGACCCGGAAATGGCTGACGTCACCTACATCGAACCGATCACCTGGTCGGTCGTCGAGCGCATCATCGCCAAGGAGCGTCCTGACGCGATCCTGCCGACGATGGGCGGCCAGACGGCGCTGAACTGCGCGCTGGATCTGTTCAACAATGGCGTGCTGGCGAAATACAACGTCGAGCTGATCGGCGCCTCGCCGGAAGCCATCGACAAGGCCGAAGACCGTTCCAAGTTCAAGGACGCGATGACCAAGATCGGCCTCGGTTCGGCCCGTTCCGGCGTGGCGCACTCGATGGAAGAATCGTGGGCCGTGCAGCGCACCCTGGGCTTCCCGACGATCATCCGTCCATCGTTCACCATGGGCGGTTCCGGCGGCGGCATCGCCTACAACGAAGAAGAATTCGAAACCATCTGCAAGCGCGGCCTGGAAGCGTCGCCGACGAAAGAACTGCTGATCGAAGAATCGTTGCTGGGCTGGAAAGAGTACGAGATGGAAGTGGTGCGCGACAAGGCGGACAACTGCATCATCATCTGCTCGATCGAAAACCTCGACCCGATGGGCGTGCACACGGGCGACTCGATTACCGTCGCTCCTGCGCAAACCCTGACGGACAAGGAATACCAGATCATGCGCAATGCCAGTCTCGCAGTGCTGCGCGAGATCGGCGTCGACACGGGTGGTTCGAACGTGCAATTCTCGATCAACCCGGTCGATGGCCGCATGATCGTCATCGAGATGAACCCGCGCGTTTCGCGTTCGTCGGCCCTGGCATCGAAAGCGACGGGCTTCCCGATCGCCAAGATCGCCGCCAAGCTGGCCGTCGGTTTCACCCTGGACGAGCTGCGCAATGAAATCACGGGCGGCGCCACGCCGGCATCGTTCGAACCGTCGATCGATTACGTCGTCACGAAGATCCCCCGTTTCACGTTCGAGAAATTCCCGACCGCCGACCACCACCTGACGACGCAGATGAAATCCGTCGGCGAAGTGATGGCGATTGGCCGTACCTTCCAGGAATCGTTCCAGAAAGCCTTGCGCGGCCTGGAAGTGGGCGTGGACGGCATGAACGAAAAGACCAAGGACCGCGAAAAGATCGAAGAAGAACTGGGCGAGCCTGGTCCTGAGCGCATCTGGTACGTGGGCGACGCATTTGCCCAGGGTTTCACCCTGGAAGAAGTGCATCAGCTGACCAAGATCGACCCATGGTTCCTGATCCAGATCAAGGAAATCGTCGACCTGGAACTGTGGCTCGATACGCAGAAGCTGGAAAACCTGGACAAGAACACCCTGTATAAGTTGAAACAGAAGGGCTTCTCGGACCGCCGCCTGGGCTTTTTGCTGCAGACGACCGACACGGCCGTGCGCCAGCAGCGCCATGCGCTGAACATCCGTCCTGTCTACAAGCGCGTCGACACGTGCGCGGCCGAGTTTTCGACCGACACGGCGTACATGTATTCCACGTATGACGAAGAGTGCGAATCGAACCCGACCGACAAGAAAAAGATCATGGTGCTGGGCGGTGGCCCGAACCGTATCGGCCAGGGTATCGAATTTGACTATTGCTGCGTCCACGCGGCCCTCGCCATGCGCGAAGACGGCTACGAAACCATCATGGTCAATTGCAACCCGGAAACGGTTTCGACCGACTATGACACTTCCGACCGCCTGTACTTCGAATCGCTGACCCTGGAAGACGTGCTGGAAATCGTCGCCATTGAAAAACCGGTCGGCGTGATCGTGCAGTACGGCGGCCAGACGCCATTGAAACTGGCGCTGGACCTGGAAGCGAATGGCGTACCGATCATCGGCACTTCGCCCGACATGATCGATGCGGCCGAAGACCGCGAGCGTTTCCAGCAAATGCTGCACAAGCTGGAACTGCGCCAGCCGCCTAACCGCACGGCGCGCACGGAAGCCGACGCTCTGGCGCTGGCGCAGGAAATCGGCTACCCGCTGGTCGTGCGTCCATCGTACGTGCTGGGCGGCCGCGCCATGGAAATCGTCCATGAGCAACGCGACCTCGAGCGCTACATGCGCGAAGCCGTCAAGGTTTCGCACGATTCGCCGGTGCTGCTGGACCGCTTCCTGAACGACGCCATCGAGTGCGACGTCGATTGCATCTCCGACGGCGAAACGACGTTCATCGGCGGCGTGATGGAGCACATCGAACAGGCTGGCGTCCATTCGGGCGACTCGGCTTGCTCCTTGCCGCCATACTCGCTGGCGCCGGAAACCATTGAAGAACTGAAACGCCAGACGGCGCTGATGGCCAAGGGCCTGAACGTGGTCGGCCTGATGAATGTGCAGTTCGCGATCCAGAAGCAAGAGATCGATGGCGAAATGAAAGACGTCGTCTTCGTGCTGGAAGTGAACCCGCGTGCGTCGCGCACCGTGCCTTTCGTCTCGAAAGCCACCGGTCTGCAACTGGCGAAGATCGCCGCGCGCTGCATGGTCGGCCAGTCGCTGGCCTCGCAAGGCATCACGCAGGAAGTCGTGCCGCCATACTTCAGCGTCAAGGAAGCCGTGTTCCCGTTCGTCAAGTTCCCTGGCGTGGACACCATCCTGGGCCCTGAAATGAAATCGACGGGCGAAGTCATGGGCGTGGGCCTGACGTTCGGCGAAGCGTTTGTGAAATCGCAACTGGGCGCCGGCGTGAACCTGCCAAAATCGGGCAAGGTCTTCATCAGCGTGAAAGCGTCGGACAAGCCGCGCGCCGTGCAAGTGGCGCGTGACCTGGTCGAGTCCGGTTTCACCGTGGTCGCCACCAAGGGTACCGCCGCCGTGATCGCTGCTGCCGGCATCGCCGTCACGCCAGTGAACAAGGTGATCGAAGGCCGTCCGCACGTGGTCGACATGATCAAGAACCATGAAATCGTGCTGGTGATCAACACCGTGGAAGAAAAGCGCAGCGCCATCGTCGATTCGCGGGCTATCCGCACGTCGGCCCTGGCGTCGCGCGTGACGACCTATACCACCATCGCGGGCGCGGAAGCGGCCGTCGAAGGCATCCGTCACCTGGATGAGCTGCGTGTGTACGATTTGCAAGGCCTGCACAAGACCTTGAACTAAGTGCGTTTGCAGTGACCGCCGTTAGGCGGTACACTGCATGCTTATCAACCACAGAGTTCCGTGCAGAGCAGCGCGCGGCCTCTGTGGTTTTCACTTGGTAAGTCCGTTAACCGTGGCAAAACACGGACAACGGCGCCGATAACTAGCAGATAGTAGAGATAACATGACCTCAGTCCCATTGACCAAATACGGCGCAGAACTCTTGAAAGAAGAGCTGCATCATTTGAAGACCAAGGAACGCCGCATCGTCATCGATGCGATCGCCGAAGCGCGTTCGCACGGAGATTTGTCGGAAAACGCCGAGTACGATGCCGCCAAGGAACGCCAGGCGTTCGTCGAAGGCCGCATCGCCGAACTCGAAGGCAAGCTGGGCGCAGCGCAAATCATCGACCCGACCGCGCTCGACGCGGAAGGCCGCGTGGTGTTTGCCTCGACCGTGAACCTGGAAGACCTGGAATCGGGCCAGAAAGTCACGTACCAGATCGTCGGCCTCGATGAAGCCGACCTGAAAATGAACAAGGTTTCCGTGACGTCCCCGATCGCCCGCGCGCTGATCGGCAAGTATGCCGGCGACGTGGTGGAAGTGCAGGCGCCGTCCGGCCCGCGCGAATACGAAATCCTGGAAGTGCTGTACATCTGATGCTCGCCCGCGTGCGCATCCTCGTTGCCACCCTGTGGGCCGGCAGCCTGTGGACCATCGGCTTCATCGTGGCGCCGACCTTGTTCGCTACCTTGAGCGACAGAGTGCTGGCAGGCAATATCGCCGGCAGCATGTTCCGCGCCGAAGCCTGGCTGTCGATCGCCTGTGCCTTGATACTGCTGGCCTTGCTGCAATGGGCGCCCGGCGCGCTGGAACTCAAGCGCCGCCGCCTGCTGGGGGCGTTGGTGCTGTCGATGCTCGTGTGCGCGCTGCTCAGCCATTTCGGCATCTCGCCGCTGATGGCCGAACTCAAGGCGCAAGCCCAGGGAGCATCCGGCATCATGGACGAGGCCATGCGCAGCCGTTTCGGCATGCTGCATGGCGTGTCGACCGTGATCTTTGCCGTGCAGAGCTTGCTGGCGGGCGTGCTGATCTGGAAGCAGCAGTAATCGTCTGTGGTGTTGTCGGATTACGCGCTGCGCGCTAATCCGACCTACCGGTCAATGCCGTAGGTCGGATTAGCGGCGCCCTGGCGCCGCGTAATCCGACAAGCAATAAAAAAGCGGAGCAGGGAAGATCCCGTGCTCCGCTTCTTGTTTCAACAGCCTTGCGGCTGCTGAACGACAGGCTTACTTGCTGCCCAGTGCGCTTTTCTTGGCGCTTTTCTGACGTGGCTTGGCACGCTTGATGGAACCGCCTTCGGTAACGCGCTCATTGCCCTTGATCATGACTTTCGTCACGCTCGGGCGCTTGGTGCCGCTGGCGCTGGCCTTGACGATGGTCACTTCGCGCATGCCTTTGCCGGCGCTGACCTTCTCCTTAACCACTTCTTTTTTCGGACGGTAGATTACCAGCAGTTTGCCAATATGTTGTACCGGGGCGGCGCCGAGATTGCCGCAAATCGTATCGTACATTCCGACGCGGGCTTCGCGGTCGTCGCCGAACACGCGGACTTTAATCAGACCGTGCGAATCCAGGCCAAGGTCGATCTCTTTGAGGACAGCAGGTGTCAAGCCCGCTTCGCCAATGATGACGATAGGCTTCAGCGCGTGTGCTTCGGCGCGCAGTGCGCTGCGCTCTACGGGTGTAAGTTTTAGCATAATAATATTTAGTAATTCCCTTAAAAGCAGTATTCTACGCGAATGGCAAAGAAGAAATTAAACAAAAACTGGTTGCACGACCACATAAATGATCCTTATGTGAAGTTGGCGCAAAAAGAGGGCTACCGCGCCCGGGCAGCATACAAGCTCAAAGAAATCGATGAAGACGAGAAACTGATCAAACCTGGCCAGGTGATTGTCGACCTTGGTTGCACTCCTGGCAGCTGGGCCCAGTACACGCGGCGCAAGCTGGCCGGCAAGGACGGCGGCGGGGTCAATGGTACCCTGATTGGCCTGGACATGCTGGAAATGGAGCCCATCGCCGATTTCCACTTCATCCAGGGCGACTTCCGCGAAGCGCGCGTGCTGCGCCAGCTGGAAGTGGTGTTGCAGGGCCGTAAGGTGGACCTGGTCCTGTCGGACATGGCGCCCAACCTGTCGGGCATCGCCACGGCGGACGCCGCGCGCATGGAGCATCTGATCGACCTGGCCATCGAATTTTCGCAATTGCACTTGAAGCCGTCCGGCGTATTGCTGGTGAAATGCTTTAAAGACATGGGTTTCAGCCAGATCGTGGAGAAATTCCGCGCTGAATTCAAGGTTGTGGTGCAGAAAAAACCGAAGGCCAGCCGCGATAAATCGTCGGAAATCTTCCTGATGGGGCGTGGAATCAAGAATCCGCTGAAAAATGCCGTTGAAGAAGATGATTCCACCCTTGATATTTAAGAGGGAATCCGCACATGGGAACGAGAAGTGCAGTAGCGTCTGATGGCATAAAAGCCTAAATTGTTTATACTGCATTTTTTTGCGTGAACGCGATTTTTTCGCGCGCACGGATCGGCGGGCTTTGGCACGGCCCGCTTATTGCGAGTAAAATCGTGTTTCTAGCTATAGGTAAAGAGATGCGCACTGCATCCAAGGAGTCTTCGTGAATAACATGTTTTCCAAATCTGCCATCTGGGTAGTCGTATTGCTGCTGTTGTTCATGCTGTTCAAGCAATTCGACAGTCATGGCGCCACAGGCGGCAGCAAGGCCATCGCTTATTCCGATTTGCTGGATGAAGTCAAAGCCAAGCGCGTCAAGGATGTCGTGATCGAGGGTTCGTCGATCACCGCCAAGCTGATGGACGACACCAAGGTGCGTACCACCGCCACCAGCCTCGACAAGGGCCTGATCGGCGACTTGCGCGACAATGGCGTGCATTTCGATGTGCGTCCGCCCGAGGAAGCGTCTTTCCTGCAAACTATTTTTGTTTCCTGGTTCCCCATGCTGCTGTTGATCGGCGTCTGGGTATTCTTCATGCGTCAGATGCAAGGCGGCGGCAAGGGCGGGGCATTCTCGTTCGGCAAGTCGAAGGCGCGCATGATGGATGAAGCCAGCAACACCGTCACCTTCGCCGATGTCGCCGGTTGCGACGAAGCGAAAGAAGAAGTCAACGAAGTGGTCGACTTCCTCAAGGATCCGAGCAAATTCCAGAAACTGGGCGGCCGCATTCCCCGCGGCGTGCTGATGGTCGGTCCTCCGGGCACGGGTAAAACCCTGCTGGCGCGCGCCATCGCCGGCGAAGCCAAGGTGCCGTTCTTCTCGATTTCCGGTTCCGACTTCGTGGAAATGTTCGTCGGCGTGGGCGCCAGCCGTGTCCGCGACATGTTTGAAAACGCGAAAAAGCATTCGCCATGCATCATCTTCATCGATGAGATCGACGCTGTCGGCCGTCACCGCGGTGCAGGCATGGGCGGCGGCAATGACGAGCGCGAACAGACCTTGAACCAGTTGCTGGTCGAGATGGACGGTTTTGAAGCGAACTCCGGCGTGATCGTCGTGGCCGCCACCAACCGCGCCGACGTGCTCGACAAAGCCTTGCTGCGTCCGGGCCGTTTCGACCGCCAGGTTTCCGTCGGCTTGCCCGATATCCGCGGCCGTGAGCAGATCTTGAATGTGCACATGCGTAAAGTACCTATCGGTACCGACGTGAAAGCCGATATCCTGGCCCGCGGCACCCCTGGTTTCTCGGGTGCGGACCTGGCCAACCTGGTCAACGAGGCAGCCCTGTTCGCGGCCCGCCGCAGCAAGCGCCTGGTGGAAATGGCGGACTTCGAAGACGCGAAAGACAAGATCTATATGGGTCCTGAGCGTAAATCGATGATCATCCGCGAGGAAGAGCGTCGCAATACGGCTTACCATGAGTCCGGTCACGCCGTCGTCGCCAAGCTGCTGCCGAAGGCCGATCCCGTGCATAAAGTGACGATCATGCCGCGCGGCTGGGCCCTGGGCCTGACGTGGCAGCTGCCGGAACACGATAACTTGTCCGCCTACAAGGACAAGATGCTGGAAGAAATTTCCATCCTGTTCGGCGGCCGTATCGCCGAAGAGATTTTCGTGGGTCAAATGTCTACGGGCGCGTCGAACGACTTCTCGCGCGCCACCAAGCTGGCCCGTTCCATGGTGACCCGCTTCGGCATGTCCGACAGCATGGGCGTGATGGTCTACGAAGACAGCGAAAACGAAGGTTTCTTCGGTGGCGCCACCAAGACGATCTCGGAAGCGACCCAGCAAAAGGTCGATGCTGAAATCCGCAACATTCTCGACAAGCAATATGCTTTGGCGCGTACTTTGCTGGAAGGCAACCGCGACAAGGTCGAAATGATGACCAAAGCCTTGCTGGAATGGGAAACCATCGATGCAGAGCAAATCAATGACATCATGGCCGGCCTGGAGCCGCGTCCACCGAAAGTCATCCCGCCACGCCGCAATGCGGGCGACAGCGGCACGGGCGGCATCTCGCCGAACGTGACGGCACCAGCTTGATAGCGGCTGCCCTGACCGGCGGCGCGTAATCAAAAGGGTAAGGAGCGATCCTTGCCCTTTTTCGTTGGCGCGCCAGCTTTTCCTGACGACTACAAAAGATTCACATGCGACACTATTTGCAATTCGGCCGTTTCGGCTTCAACCTGCAGGGCACGCAGGCGCTGGTGATGGGCATCCTGAACATCACGCCCGACTCGTTTTCCGATGCGGGCCAGTATCAACACCTGGAATTTGCCATTTCGCGCGCCGAGCAGATGATTGTTGACGGCGTCGACATCATCGACATCGGCGGCGAGTCGAGCCGCCCCGGCGCTCCGCCGCTGCCGCTGCAGGACGAGCTTGCGCGCGTCATGCCGGTGCTGTACGCCTTGCGCGACTGCGGCAAGCCCCTGTCCGTCGATACGTACAAGCCTGAAGTGATGCGCGAAGCCATCCTGGCGGGCGCCGACATGATCAACGACATCAACGGTTTCCGCGCGCCGGGCGCCATCGACGCCGTGCAGGACAGCGATTGCGCGCTGTGCATCATGCACATGCAAAGCGTGCCGCAAACCATGCAGGACCAGCCGCAGTACGAAGATGTGGTGCGCGAAGTCATCGCCTTCCTGCGCGAGCGCATCGACACCATGACGGCGGCCGGCATCGCCCGCGAACGCCTGTGCGTCGATCCCGGTTTTGGCTTTGGCAAGACGGTGGAACAGAACTACGCCTTGCTGCGCGCCACGCGCCAGCTGCGCAGCGAACTGGACCTGCCTGTGCTGGCCGGCTTGTCGCGCAAGTCGATGATAGGCGCCGTCACGGGGCGTCCCGTCGAGCAGCGCCTGGCCGGCAGTGTTGCCGGTGCGCTGGCTGCTGTAGCGCAAGGTGCGGAAATTATCCGTGTGCATGATGTCGCTGAAACCGTCGATGCACTGAAGGTCTGGCGCATGGCGCACTGACCCTGTAAGATTCATTATAAACAACAAAAAGAGAAAACTATGACGCGTAAATATTTTGGCACCGATGGCATCCGCGGCCTGGTGGGCACGGCTCCGATCACCCCCGATTTCGTCATGCGCCTCGGTTATGCGGCCGGCAAGGTGCTGGCCAAGTCGCAAGGCGGCAAGGCGCATCCGACTGTACTGATCGGCAAGGACACGCGCATTTCCGGCTACATGCTGGAAGCGGCGCTGGAAGCGGGCTTGTCGGCCGCTGGCGTGGACGTGATGCTGGCCGGCCCCATGCCGACGCCGGCGATCGCCTACCTGACGCGGGCGCTGCGCCTGTCGGCCGGCGTCGTCATTTCCGCCTCGCACAATCCGTATCACGACAATGGCATCAAGTTCTTTTCCGGCCAGGGCACCAAGCTGCCCGACAGCGTGGAACTGGAAATCGAAGCGGCGCTCGACGAGCCCATGTCTTGCGTGGCGTCGGACAAGCTGGGCCGGGCCAAGCGCCTGGACGATGCCCAGGGCCGCTACATCGAATTTTGCAAGAGCACCTTCCCGAACGAGCTGGACTTGCGCGGCCTGAAGATCGTCGTCGATTGCGCGCATGGCGCCGCCTACCATATCGCGCCGCACGTGTTCCATGAGCTGGGCGCGGAAGTCATCGCCATCGGCAACAAGCCTGACGGCTTCAATATCAATGCGGGCTTCGGCGCCACGGCAACCAAGGCCATGGCCGAGGCTGTCGTCGAGCACGGCGCGGACCTCGGTATCGCGCTCGATGGCGACGCCGACCGCCTGATCATGTGCGACGCCACGGGACGCTTGTACAACGGCGACGAGTTGTTGTACGTCATGGTCAAGGATCGCCTGGCAACAGGTCCCGTGGCTGGCGCCGTCGGCACCCTGATGACCAACATGGCGCTGGAAGTGCTGTTCAAGCAGCAGGGCATCGGCTTTGCGCGCGCCAAGGTGGGCGACCGCTACGTGCTGGAAGTCATGAAGGAAAAGGGCTGGATACTGGGCGGCGAAGGCTCGGGCCATTTGCTGTGCCTGGACCGGCACACGACGGGCGACGGCATCGTCTCCGCGCTGCAAGTGTTGTCCGCGCTCAAGCGCAGCGGCCAGAGCCTGCAGCAATGCCTGGCCGAACTGGTGCTGTTCCCGCAAACCCTGATCAACCTGCGTGTGGCGCCCGGTTTCGACTGGCAAAAAAATGCCGCTATGGTGGCCGAGAAAGAGCTGGTCGAGGCCGAGCTGGGCGACACGGGCCGCGTGCTGATCCGCGCTTCCGGCACGGAACCGCTGATCCGCGTGATGGTGGAGGCGAAAGATAAAGAGAAGGCCGAGAGCATGGCGCGCCGCATCGCCGATAAAGTCGGCGCTTAAGGGGTAGGGACAGGGCAGGGCCGATAGTTATTTCCATCTAATTCGTCTATGGCAATTGACGAAATTGGGTGGGGGCGTTATTATCTTGTCTTCGGAGTGTGGCGCAGCCCGGTAGCGCACCTGGTTTGGGACCAGGGGGTCCAAGGTTCGAATCCTTGTACTCCGACCAAAGTCATAAGCGGGCTGTCAGAGATGACAGCCCGTTTTCTATTCCGCGCAGGCATTTCATTGCCGGCGCGCATGGATTAAAATGCTGCACCTTTCCGCCCATCGTTCAACGGATAGGACAACGGTCTTCTAAACCGTGAATGGGGGTTCGATTCCCTCTGGGCGGACCAGTATGTACTGGCCAGCAATGTCATCAGCGGCGCAATGCCCGCGCTCCATTCATTACCCTTCCCGTTTTTTCTGTGCCGCGCCGACGCTGCCTGTGCTTACGCCATCTGGCGGAGCGCTTGCCGACCCCGTGCCGCCGCCTTCCTGCGCCAGCGCCAGCCGATCAAGCCCAAGCCCGCTAGCAGCATGGCATGTGTCTGCGGCTCCGGCACTGCGGACAGGATCGGCTCGGAATAAATCGTCAGCATGATATCTTGGAAAGCGACATAGGCCAGCGAGGGGCTGGAGATGTAATGGCAGCAAAGATAGGGATCGGGATCGCGCATATGCGCCCATTGTGCCTTTGCATCCGTCGTCAGCATGGCATCAAAGCGGATGGAAAAATCATGTGTCAGCGACAGGCCGGAAGCGCCGACCCATAGCTCGCCGCTGGAATTGAAAAGTGTTTTTGACTGGCCGGCGCCGGTTGCGCTGCCGTCGGCCAAGCGCGTCTCGACGGCCAGTGTTGCCGACGAGTTGGCGTATCCTGGCGCGATTTCATCGTACACATCATCGTAGTTCTCCCATCCCATTGCGACCAGGTTGGCGCTGAATACATTGCTCTGCAGGCTGTATCCTGTGATGCGGTAGCCATCCTTTACGCTGATCTGCATGGTATCGCCATACGGCAGGGTTTTCGGTGCAGGGCTTGGCTCGTAAGGCAGCGCGTCGTCCCATGACTGCAGGGCGTTGGTTTCGTCGTAACCGCCAAAAGCAATGCGGCTGGTGCCTGGCTGGTCCGATACCAGATAATCCGACCAGCTACTTTGTGTTCCGCTTGCCAGGAAGGTAAAGGCATGGGTTTCCTGCCACATATTACTCTGCGCGAAAGCCTGCATGGATGACAAGGTACATAGGATCGCGGCCAGATACAGTCGAACTTGATGCATTTCTTTCCCCTTGGGCGCGGATTCTCGCCGATGACTTTGCCGGCGGTGCCGGCACAAGAGTTATTATCATATTCCTATCGAATTGATGGAAATGCTTCAATTGTCACTTTATTACCATTCCGGCGCGGCGATGCGCGCTGTCGGCGCTTATGGTTGCGCCGACAGGATCGCTGACAGCAGGTAGAGGATGGGTGCCGCGACAAGCATGGCCACGACCAGGGACGCGCGCTTCCTGTTGCTCAGGCGCAGCCTTTCCCGCACGGGCAGGTGCTGGCGGATCACGCTGCGCGCGCGTGGCTGAAACGGTTGTTCATGCATGAGTACTCCCTCGTCGATCAGCAGTGGATGCCGTCGAGCATAGCGAGGGGAGTCTAAAGATGGTGTAAAAAGCGGCTCTTGCGCCGCAAGCGCGGTGTAAACAGGCTGCTAGAGTTGAGGGCGGCAGCGGACGCTGGTGCGCCGCTGCCGCAGATGGCGCTTACTTTCCCTGGCGGCGGCGTGCCAGGAAGCCCAGCAGGCCCAGCCCGGCGAGCAGCATGGCGTAGGTTTCAGGTTCCGGCACGGCGGAAATGAAAGCCCGGTAATTGCTCAGACCCTTGGGCAGGCCTTCCACCGTGAAGGTGGTGCCGGCAGCCACTGGAGCTGCCCAGTGGAATACCAGTTCGCCCTGACCGAAGTGGATGGCCAGGAAGTCATAGGCGGCCGCGCTCGTATAGGAGTTGACGCCGCCGCTCAAGCCTGCCGTGGTGCCGGCAGTGCAGCCCGAGGTGGCGTTGTCGCAATACGAGACGGCGGCGCCCAGGCTGGTGCCGAACACGCCATTGATATAACCCTGGATGTCCGAGGGGCTCTGTGGCACGAGATTATCGTCATAATATTTCACCTGCAGTGCCGGCGATGGCGAATAGGTGACGGTGCTGCCGGCGATGACGAAACCGCTGGCCGGCCCGACATCGACCCAGGTGGCGGCTTGCGCCGCACTTGCCAGTACGGCCATTGCGGCCAGCATGGATGCCTTGATGGCAATGCTCTTTACGCTTTTCATGAAAATCCCCTTGTGCTTGAGACAGTCGCTTCATCGTGTTGGGACGCGTCCCTGCTTGCCGGGGGAGTCATCCCATTGCCCGTTTTTAGTTATTTCCTGCGCGTAGCAAGTACGCAAATGAAAGCTTACTCTTGATATAAATTAATACAATTTTAATAATTCTATTGGTTTGGTTGACAACATCGCATACGGCTATGCATGGCTGTGCTAGCGATAGCCAACATGAGGTCAAGAAATGGCGTGACAAGGCGCGCCAGCTTGTGCTGGCGGTGTCTTGGCTTCGGGGAGAGGGGCGGCGGCGGGTGCTTCAGTCGCTGTTGTTGCTGACGCCAAACAGGCGATCCTTGGCGTTGAGCAGTTTCTGTACCTTGGCGCCCATTTTCATCAGTTGCGCCATCGACTCGGGCGACAGGCGCTGCAAATCGTCGAACCAGGTGTTGGCCAGGTCAACCAGTTCATACATTTCACGCATGCGCTCCTGCGCATATTGATCCACGGGTTCCGTGGCCGGCGCCAGCAGCGATTCGCGCAGCACCGTCAGGGTAGGCGCCACTTCACGGCGGCGACGTTCGGCCGCCACGACGCGGAAGATTTGCCATACGTCGCCCAGCGAGGAGAAATACTCGCGCCGGTCGCCGGGGATGCGCGACTGGCGTATCAAGCCCCAGCCCTGCAATTCCTTCAAGCCGATGCTCACGTTCGAGCGCGAAAAACTCAGGTGCTCCGCGATTTCATCCGCGTGCAAAGGATGCTCCGCGACAAATAACAAGGCGTACACTTGCCCCACCGTACGGTTAAAGCCCCAGCGGCTGCCCATCTCGCCGAAATGGCTGACGAAGGTCTGGATCAGCGGCGTCATTTGGATATGTTGAGTTTTCATAATTATCTGAATTTTTTCACGCCATACTGGTGGGGTCAATTGATATATGTCATGTTTCGCAGTATTATACAAAATATCGAATTTACAGAAAATTCTGAAAACTCAAGAAGTATAGAAGATGCCGACCACGCCCTTGTCCTTGCCCCGCTTTATTCTTCCCCGCGCCGCCAGCCTGGCGCAAGGGGGCGCCGCCTTGTTGTGGCTGCCACAAGCGGCCTTGCTGGCCTGGGCCGTGCAAGCCATGCTCGATGGCGCCGGCTGGCGCGCGGCCCTGTTGCCGGCCGCTGGCGTGCTGTTGCTGGGCGTGCTGCGCGCCGCTTGCGAAGCGTGGGGCGCGCGGCGCATGTATGCGGCGGCGCGCGCGCACCTGTCCACCTTGCGCGCGCAGGTGGCGCAAGCGCTGGCGCGCCGTTCGCCGCTGGACCGCCAGCGCGCCCAGTCGGGCCAGGCGGCCAGCGTCATCGCCGAGCAGGCCGAAGCCATCGTGCCGTACCTGGTGCGCTACAAGCCCGCGCGCTGGAAAGTCATGCTCGTGCCGCTCGTGATCCTCGCCGTGGTGGCGCCGCTGTCGTGGATCGCGGCCTTGATCCTGCTCATCGCCGCGCCCCTGATTCCCGTCTTCATGGCCCTCGTCGGCATGGGCGCGCAGGCGGCCAGCCGCGCGCAGATGGTGGAAATGGGCAGCATGAACGCCTTTCTGCTGGACCGCCTGCGCGGCCTGGCTACCTTGCGCGCGCTCGACGCCGTCGACGCCACGGCCGAACGGCTCGATGCCTCCTCGCAATCCGTGCGCCGGCGCACGATGGTGGTGCTGCGCATCGCCTTTTTGTCGTCCGCCGTGCTGGAACTGTTTTCCGCGCTGGGCGTGGCCATGGTGGCGGCCTTCATTGGTTTCTCGCTGCTGGGCAGCATCAATTTCGGCACCTGGGGCCGCGAACTGAGCCTGGGGCAGGGCTTGTTCATCCTGCTGCTGGCGCCCGCCTTCTTCGAGCCGCTGCGCGAACTGGCCGCCGTCTGGCACGACAAGGCTGCCGGCGAAGCGGGCCTGGCCGGTTTGCACGACCTGGCTGCCGATGGCGTGCCTTTGCCTGGCTTTGGTGTGGAAGTGGCGGCCGTTTCCGCCGCCGCCATGGCCGTGGCGGCGGCGCCCGCCGTGGAACTCCGGCAATTGCGCTTTGCCCATCCCGGCGAAGCGCCCGTGTTCGACGGCTTCGACCTGAAGGTGGGCGCGGGCGAGCACGTGGCCCTGCTGGGCGCCAGCGGCGCCGGCAAGACCACCTTGCTGTCCCTGCTGGCCGGCTTGCTGCCCGCCAGCGGCGGCGACATCCGCATCGGCGGCGTGCGCCTGACCGACAGCACCGTCAATACCTTGCGCCAGCGCATGGCCTGGATGGGCCAGCGTCCGCACGTGTTTGCCGCGTCCGTCAGCCAGAACATGACCCTGGGCCGCGTGGGGGCGAACGCCGCGCAGGTGACGCAGGCGCTGCACCTGGCCGACCTGGCCAAGGTGGCGCAGGCGCAGCCGGCCATCATGCTCAGCGATGGCGGCCAGGGCTTGTCCGGCGGCGAAGCCGTGCGCCTGGCCCTGGCCCGCGTGGCCCTGCATCCGCATGCGGATTTGCTGCTGGTCGATGAACCGACGGCCCACCTGGACAGCGAAACGGCGGCGCGCGTGACGGACGCCCTGCTGGCACTGGCGCAAGGCAAGACGATGATCGTCGCCACGCACGACCCCGTGCTGGCTGGCCGCCTGCAGCGCACGGTGCAGGTCGCTGCACCGGCGCAGGCAGAGGAGTTGCGCGCATGAAAAACTCCATCATATTGAACCCCGTCCTGCGCCAATTGCTGCTGGCCCAGCCCGGCAAGTTGATCGGCGGAGCCTTGCTGGCGGCCCTGACGGCGGTGGCCGGCATGGCCTTGCTGGGCTTGTCCGGCTGGTTCATCACGGCCACGTCGATTGCTGGCCTGCACGCTTCGACGGCCATCGTGTTCGACGTGTTCGGTCCGTCGGCCGGCATCCGCCTGCTGGCCATCGGCCGCACGGGGTCGCGCTATGCGGAGCGCCTCGTCACGCACGACGCCACGTTCGCCGCGCTGGCCAGCATCCGCGTGCGCCTGTTCCGTGGCTGGTCGCGCCCGGAAGCGGCCAGCCGCTTGCTGCGCCAGCCCGCCAAGCTGCTGTTCCGCCTGACGGCCGATATCGACGCGCTCGAATCGCTGTACTTGCGCCTGCTCGTGCCTGCCTTCACGGCCCTGTGCGCGGCCTTGCTGGCCGGCGTGGCGCTGGGCGTGATGCAGTGGCAGCTGGGCCTGGGCCTGGCCGCGTGGCTGCTGGCCGCCGGTGGCGGCATCAGCTGGATCGTGGCGCGCCGCGCCCGCCGTCCCGCCATCGTGCGCTCGCGCGCCATCGAAAAACTGCGTTCCGGCACCATCGATCTGGTGGCGGGCCAGACGGATCTCGTGATGGCGGGCCGCATCGACGCCCAATGCGCGGCGCTGGGGCAGATCGACCGCTCGCTGGCGCAAGCCGATTTTGCTTTGCTGCGCCTCGAGACGGCCGCCGGCGCCGCGTATGGCGTTGCCGGTAGCGCGACTCTGGCTGGCGTGTTGCTGGCCGTGGCCGCGCTGGTGCAACAGCAAACGATGAGTTTGCCTCTGGCGGCCCTGGCCTTGCTGATCGCCCTGACGGCCGTGGAGCCATTTGCGGGACTGCGCCGCGGCGCGCTGGAAGCGGGGCGCATGCTGTTGGCCGTACGGCGTCTGGCGCCGCGCCTCGATGGCGAAGATGTATGTGCGCCGCCTTTTGATGCCGCACCAGGCTTGCGCCTGGAGCACGTCAGCGCCGCGCATGCGGGCAGCAATAATGCCATCTTGCATGACGTATCGCTGCACATCGCCGATGGCGAGCGCGTGGCCTTGATCGGCCCCAGCGGCGCGGGCAAGTCGACCTTGCTGGCCATCGCCGCGCGCGAACTGGCGCCATTGTCGGGCACGGTGAGCGCGCCGCGCGCCTGCCTGTTTACGCAGAAGACGGAATTGTTCCAGGACAGCTTGCGCGACAACCTGCGCCTGGCCGCCCCGTCCGCCAGCGACGCGCAACTGTGGGCGGCGCTGCAGTCGGCCGGCCTGGACGAGGAAGTGCGCGCCTTTGCGGGCGGCTTGGACACCATGCTGGGCGAGGGCGGCCTGGGCCTGTCGGGCGGCCAGGCGCGGCGATTGGCGCTGGCGCGGCTGTTCCTGCATGAATCGACCTTGTGGCTGCTGGACGAAGCGACGGAAGCGCTGAATGCCCAGACGGCGACCGACGTCCTGCAGCGCCTGCGCGCGCGCAGCGAAGGACGCAGCTTGCTGATCGCAACCCACTTGCGGCGCGAAGCGGCGCTGGCGGACAGGCTGGTTAGTCTGCGCGATGGCCGTATCGTGGGCGACGCGCGGCGTGGCACACCGGCCTTCGACACGGCCATGGCGGGATTGCGCGGAGATTAAGACAGAACGGAGACACAGGCGCTGCCGTCCGCCGGCATGAGGGGCGGTAGCAATCGAATTACATCAGATAGATACCAAGTCTACAATTACATTAGGGAAACACCAAGGAAATCATATGGACTTCGATATTGTCGCTTTATCCAGACTGCAGTTCGCGCTGACAGCTCTGTACCACTTTATATTCGTTCCGCTGACGATCGGCCTGTCAGTGATCCTCGCCATCATGGAGACGGTCTACGTGATGACGAACCGCCCCATCTGGCGTGACATGACCAAGTTCTGGGGTGTCTTGTTCGGCATCAACTTCGCCATGGGCGTGGCGACGGGCATCGTCATGGAATTCCAGTTCGGCATGAACTGGAGCTATTACAGCCATTATGTGGGCGACATTTTCGGCGCGCCGCTGGCCATCGAGGGCTTGATGGCCTTCTTCCTGGAAGCGACCTTCGTCGGCCTGTTCTTCTTCGGCTGGGACAAGCTGTCGAAGCGCGGCCACCTGGTCACGACCTGGCTGGTGGCCATCGGCTCGAACTTCTCGGCCCTGTGGATTTTGATCGCCAACGGCTGGATGCAAAATCCCGTCGGCGCGGCCTTCAATCCGCAAACCATGCGCATGGAAGTGACGGACTTCGGCGCCGTGCTGACGAACCCGGTGGCGCAGGCGAAATTCGTGCACACGGTGTCGGCCGGCTATACGGCCGCGGCCGTGTTCGTGCTGGGTATTTCCGCCTGGTATCTGCTGAAGGGCCGCCACGTGCAACTGGCCAAGCGTTCGATGACGGTGGCCGCCTCGTTCGGCCTGGCCGCCTCGCTGTCGGTGGTGGTACTCGGTGACGAAAGCGGCTACCTGTCGTCCGAACATCAAAAGATGAAGCTGGCCGCCATCGAAGCCATGTGGACGACGGAGCCGGCCCCGGCCGCCTTCACGGCCTTCGGCTTTCCCGACGCGAAAGCGCGCGAGACGCACTATGCCGTGCACATCCCGATGGTGATGGGCTTGATCGGCACGCGTTCGCTGTCGACGGAAATCCCCGGCATCGAGCAATTGGTCGACCGTGGCGAACTGCTGATCAAGGATGGCATCAAGGCGTATGACGCGCTGCAAACCATCCGCGGCGTGGCGCCGGGCAGTCCCGTGCCGCAGGACGCGAAGGACATGTTCGAATCGAAAGGCCAGTCCATGGGCTATGCCTTGCTGCTGAAGCTCTATGTCGACGACCCGCGCCAGGCCACGCCCGAGCAGATCCGCAAGGCCGCGCTCGATACCGTGCCGCCCGTGGGACCATTGTTCTGGTCCTTCCGCGTGATGGTGGGCCTGGGCATGTTCTTTATCTTGCTGACTGGCACCTTCTTCATCCTGTCGACGCGCCGTACGCTGGACAAGCACCGCTGGCTGCTGAAACTGGCCGTGTTCGCCATCCCGCTGCCGTGGGTGGCCATTGAAGCGGGCTGGATCGTGGCCGAGGTGGGCCGCCAGCCGTGGGTGATCGAAGGCGTGCTGCCGACGGCCGTGGCCGTCTCGAACCTGGGCGCTTCGACCCTCTTGATTACCATCGCCGGCTTTGCCGCCATCTACACCGTGCTGTTGATTATCGAAATGAAGCTCATGCTCAAGGCCATCCGCAAGGGGCCGGAAGAGAAGGCGCCGGCCCCCGTGCCAGCGGCTGCAACCATTCATACCCAACGCGCCTGAGGAGGGCCAGACCATGATTTTGCATGAAATGATTTCGTATGAAACCCTGCGCCTGATCTGGTGGCTGCTGATCGGCATCCTGCTGGTGGGCTTTGCCATCACGGACGGCTTCGACCTGGGCACGGGCATCCTGCTGCCGTTCGCCGGCAAGACGGACCTCGAGCGCCGCGTCATCATCAACAGCATCGGTCCCGTGTGGGAAGGCAACCAGGTGTGGCTGATCCTCGGCGGCGGCGCCATCTTTGCCGCCTGGCCGCAACTGTACGCCGTTTCGTTCTCGGGCTTTTATCTGGCCATGTTTGTCATCCTCGTGGCGCTGATCGTGCGTCCCGTGGCGTTCAAGTTCCGCAGCAAGCGCGAAGATCCCCGCTGGCGCGCCCGCTGGGATGCGGCCCTGTTCGTGGGCGGCTTCGTGCCGGCCCTGATCTGCGGTGTGGCGATCGGCAACGTGCTGCAAGGCGTGCCGTTCCGTTTTTCGGCGGACATGCACATCTTCTATGACGGCAGCTTCTTTGCGCTGCTCAATCCGTTTGCGCTGCTGTGCGGCCTCGTCTCGGTGGCCATGCTGGTGATGCACGGCGCCACCTGGCTGCAAGTGAAGACGGACGGCGCCGTGGCTGAACGCTCGCGCCGCTACGGCAGCGTGGCTGCGCTCGCCACCGTCGTGCTGTATGCGCTGGCAGGCGTGGCCCTGTGGCTGTGGGTCGATGGCTATCGCGTCACCAGCGCCGTCGTCGTCGATGGTCCGTCGAACCCGATGCTGAAAACGGCGCAAGTGCACGTGGGCGCCTGGTTCCTCAACTTTGCCGCCCATCCGTGGACCTGGATCGCCCCTGCGCTGGGCTTGCTGGGCCCCTTGCTGGCGTTCGCCTTGCTGCGCGCGCGCCGCGAAGTGCCCGCCTTGCTGGCCAGCGCGGCCAGCATCGCCGGCATCATCCTCAGCGTGGGCGCGGCCATGTTCCCGTTCATCCTGCCATCGTCGATCGATCCCCGCGCCAGCCTGACGGTGTGGGATTCCTCGTCCAGCCACATGACCCTGTTCATCATGCTGGTCGTCACGGCCGTCTTTATTCCCCTCATCGTGGCCTACACGACGTGGGTATATAAAGTGTTGTGGGGTAAGGTTGACGGCAAAGCGATTGCCGACGACAGCGGTCACGCCTACTAAGAATTTACGAAAGGAATTAACTATGTGGTATTTCGCCTGGATACTGGGTCTTCCGCTGGCGGCGACCTTCGCCGTGCTCAATGCGATGTGGTATGAAATCGCCGATGGCGACACGACGCCCGAGCAGTACCGCGACTAGAGGAGCTGGCCGCGTTACATCCTGAACAGCCCCGCCTGGCGCAATGCCCGGCGGGGCTTTTTGCTTACTAAAGCAAAATAAATTCGCCGCGGATGCGCAGTTTCATGCCGCGTGGGGCGTCGGCGCCCGCTGCCACGGCCCAGGCCGTAATCCAGCGCGCACAGCGTTCGCGCGCCGCCGCATCGGCCAGCGCCTCGTTCAGCCGCCGGAGGCGCGCATCGGCACGGTCGATGCGCTGGGCCAGGTACAGGCGCTGGTCCATGGGATCCGTCTTTTTGCTGTAATGCTGCATGGCTTTCCCTTTCCGCGTGGTAACAAATCAGGTGATGGCATAGCCATCTACGCACGGGAGCGCCATTTGGATGCGGTGCAGGCATAAAAAAACCGCCATGCTGGTGGCTTTGCGAGCTTGCAATGGTGGCGTCGTCGGCTTACGCGCTGCGCGCTAAGCCGACCTACGGGCTGCTGGTGATGGGAAGTAGGTCGGATTGGCGGGGCAAGGCCAAGCGTAATCCGACAATATTGCTGGCCGCGACGGTGGCGTCGTCGGCTTACGACCTAGCGGCAGGCGGCTTGCTCGGCGGTTTGGGTGTTGCAATGGCAATCGGGTCGCTGGCCGGAAAGCTTTCCTTCAGCGCTTCATCGAGGATTTCCTCGGCGTGGCTTTCGCTGGCCGGCGTGGGTGAATCGCGCTCCGGTGGCGGGGCGGGTGCGGTGGCGGCGTTGGTGCTGGAATGCATGGTGATTCCCTCGCGGTGGTGCGCCACGCTGCCGGGGTGGCCGTGGCACGTGCTGATGTTTCCAGCCTAGCACATCGCGCAAAAAAAGCGCGTCCGCTGCGTTTGCGGAAGGGGCGAGGGCGTCAGTCTGCTACACTGCGCTCCACTTTTATCGACGGATTTGCCATGACCTCCCACCCTTTGCCATATCGCGCTACCGCACTTGAAGCCTGCGCCTGGCTGGCCGAACAGACGGGCTCCCCGTGGACCCTGGCGCGCTTGCTGGAGCAGGGCGGCTTGCCGTTTGTCTGGCTCGATTGCAGCGAAGCATGGGCCGAGCTGTTCCATGACGGCGTGATGCGCTATGCGGCGCCCGTCGTGTTTATCGAGGACAAACAGCACCTGGCCTCGGGCGCCGGCGACGTATGGCTGCGTTTTACGCGCGACTCGGGCAATCTCCCCATCGAACTGAAAGGGCAGGGCTTGCGCGTGCCGCTGGACGGCTTGCATTTCCAGGAGCGCGATCTTTTGCGTTTGCTCAAGGAGCTGCGGCATCCGCAGCCGGCCGAGGAAACGGCGGAGAAGGCGCCCGTCGTCCTGCCCAGCGCCTTGAAGGGCTTGGGGCGCGAGCAGATTTTGATGGCCTTTGCCGGCGTGGGCAAGGTCGACCTGGACCAGGGACTGGCCAGTGGCGTGGGCATTTTTGGCGACGATGGCGCGCGCGTGCGCAAGAATTCGCGTGGCGGTAAGAACAGCCACCTGTGGCATCCCGTGACCTTGGCGTTCGGCTTGCACGACGTGCACCGCGTGCCGATGGCGCACCTGAAAAAGGCCTTCGCCACGCAGCCCTTGCTGCGCGAGTGGAAGGCGGACTGGCTGGAATCGCTGCGCCTGCTGGGCGAGTAAGCCTACAGCTCGATCGGCGCCACCTCGGTGCCGATATCGGGCGCCGCATAATGCATGCTGAAATACACGAAAGCGCCGATATTGATGGCGACCGTAATCCAGAACAGCATGCGGAACGAGCGCTTGCTGGACTTGTGGCGCAGCCATTGCTGGGCCAGCACGGCGCCAGGCCAGCCGCACAACAATCCCAGCAGCAGCAGAGTGCGTTCCGACGTGCGCCAGCGACCCTCCTTGGCGGCGGATTTGTCGATGGCATAGGCAACGAAGCAGCCGAGGCTCAGCACGCCATACGCGAGGGCGACAACGGCGGGGATGTGGAAAAAGAACGTGGCCAGCAAATACAGGATGACAAAGAACAGGATGACAAGATAGGGCATAGGAT
This sequence comes from Janthinobacterium sp. Ant5-2-1, assembly GCF_001445815.1. Lineage (NCBI taxonomy): Bacteria > Pseudomonadati > Pseudomonadota > Betaproteobacteria > Burkholderiales > Oxalobacteraceae > Janthinobacterium > Janthinobacterium sp. Ant5-2-1. The sequence goes on from NZ_LNCE01000072.1 coordinate 27,219, forward strand.
GTGTTTGCTTGAGCGGAGGGCGTCAGTATCCCACAAGGGGAGCGATGCCGCCGCTTAAAACAAGCAGCCTTGCGCCGTATCGACGTGCACGGCGCGGCGGCGGGCGTGGCCCGTCTTCAGCGCTTCGCGGTCGCTGGACAGGGAAATGCCTTCCAGCGCCAATAACGTTTCCTTGGCATGCAGGCCGCCCGCAAAACCCGTCAACTCGCCCGTAGCGCCGATGACACGGTGGCAGGGGGCGATGATGGAAATGGGATTCTTGCCGTTGGCGGCGCCCACGGCGCGCACGGCGGCGGGGCGGCCGATCTGGCGCGCGATCTCGCCATAGCTGCGCGTCTGGCCGTACGGTATGGTCAGCAGCGCGCGCCAGACTTCCTGCTGGAATGGCGTGCCGGCAAAATCGAGCGGCACGTCGAATTGCTGGCGCGTGCCGGCGAAATATTCAGCCAGCTGGCGCGCCGTTTCCTGCAGCACGGCGCAACCGTCATCGACGCGCATCGCGCCCAGGCGCACGCGGTTCGGCTTGTCGTTTTCCCACAGGATGGCGGTCAGGGCCGCGCCGCGCGCCACCAGGGTCAGCTCGCCCACGGGCGAGGGCACCACGATGCAGTCGTATTCCATGTTTGTTCCTCGGTCAGATGGCGCCAGTGTAGCAGGATGGCGGCATGCCGCATATTGCGTGTAGGATGGCGTTTTCGGCATGGAGCACAGGCTTTGACGACGATCCCCACTTATGACGATATCCGCGCGATTGCCCTGCGGCTGGTGCACGAACGCTATCCTTCGGCCGTGGCGGCCATCATCGGCGGCTCGTTCGCCACGGGCCGGCAAACGGCCACTTCCGATATCGACCTGCTGCTGCTGTTCGACCACGTCGATTGCGCCTGGCGCGACACGCTCGTGACCGAAGGGCGCACGGTGGAACTGTTCGGGCACGACGTGGCCACGTTCACGTATTTCTGCCATGAGATGGATGCGCCCCGCGGGACAGTGCCGCTGGCGATGATGGTGGTCGAAGGGGAAAACATCCTCGCCTCCGGCGATGCCTACGCCCGGCTGCATGCGCTGGCGCACGCCATTGATACGGCTGGCCCGCCCGTGCTCGACGTGGAAAACCTGCAGCGCCGCCGCTACGCCATCACCACCGCGCTGGAAGACCTGGTCGACAGCACGCACCCGGGCGAGTCGCTGGCGGTCGCTTGCCAGCTGTACGAAGCGCTGGCGGACCTGCACTTGCGCGCGGCCGGCGAATGGAGCGGCGGTGGCAAGCATTTGTTCCGGCGCCTGCAGGCGTTCGACGCCGCCATCGCCGCGCAGCTCGACGGCGCCTTGCGCTTGGCGGCGGCCGACTTGCCAGCCGGCCAGCGTGCCTTCGAGCAAGTCGTCGCCGCCGTGCTGGCGCCCGTGGGCGGCCCCTTGCTGGAAGGATTTACCCTGCCGGCGCCCGCGCACTGGCGTGCTTAGAAAGCCGTGCGCACGGAGAGGCTGATGTTGCGCGGCTCGCCCCAGAACACGCCGTCGAAGAAGCCCACGTTACGGTAGTACTTTTTGTCGAGCAGGTTATTCACGTTCAGTTGCACGCTGGCGTGCCGGTTGAGCGCGTAGCTGGCCATGGCGTTGACCAGCGCATAACCGGCTTGCGGGATATTCGTGATCTCGCCCGATGGCGGGCGGCCGTACCACGACTCGCTGTAGGTGGCGCTTTGCGCCGTCATGCTGGCGCCCGCCCTCAATCCGGCCAGCTTGCCGTCGAAACGGTAGCTGGTGGCCAGGCGCAGCAAGTGGCGCGGCTGCGTGGTGGCGGCGCGGCGGCCATCGGCCTCGGCCGCGTGCAGATAGGTATAGCCGCCGCTCGCTTCCCAGGCGGGCGTGATCTGGCCGGAGACGTCGAACTCGACGCCCTTGGCCGTCACGCCGGCGCCATTGGCCACCATGGCCTGGCCGCCATCGGGCAGCAAGAAGCCGGGCGGCACCGTGCGGTCGAGCTCCGCCAGGTTCTTTTTCTTCGTGTGGAACAGGGCCGCCGACGCGTTCAGCTTGCCTTCATAGAATTCGCCCTTGACGCCCAGTTCCGCATTGTCGCCCGTTTCCGGCGCCAGGAACTGGTTGTTGCGGTCCTTGCTCGTCTGCGGATTGAACAGCTGCGTGAAGCTGGCGTAGGCCGAATACTGTTTGTTGATGTCGAACACGGCGCCCACATAAGGCGTCACTTCATTGCGCGTCTCCACGAGGTCGCTGCTGCCCGTGTACATGCCCTGCGTGTTGTAGTTGCGCGTATCCGTGCGGTAGCTGCTGCTGCGCGCGCCGATGATGACATGCAGGGGATCGGCCAGGCTCAATCGCGTGGCTACATAGCCGCCCGCCAGGCGCGTGACGGCTTCCGTGTGCGAGCCGTCCGGATGGAAGACGGGGCGGGGAATGTTGCCCGTCCAGCTGCGGTAATCGGGAACGAAGGCCGGGTAATCGATGTCCGCCTCGCCACCCAGCGAGCGGGCGCGCTGGTTGCCGCCGTTCCAGCCGATGATGGCCGTATGCTTGCGCCCCAGCAAGGTGAACGGGCCGCTGGCGTACAGGTCGAAATTGTCGTTGATGGTCTTGCCTGGCCCATAGGCGCCCGTCCACAGGAGCATGCCTTTGCCCGTGGCCGGGTCGGGATGGCCGCCACCCGCATAGGCGACCGTGGTGCGGTTCGTGCTTTCCGTTCGCGCATAACCGAGGTGCATATTCCAGTTGCCGGGCAGGCGCTGGTCCAGCGACGTGAACAGCGTGTGCTGCTTGTTGGCCCAGGTGCTCCATGGCGTCGTGAGGCTGGTGTTGCGCGGCAAGTTGGCCAGGCTGCCGTCCGCGTTCCAGTAGGGCACGGCGCCCCAGGTAGCGCCCGTGGGCTTGTTGTCCTGGAAGTCGACACCGGCCGTCAGCAGGGTGCCGGGGCGCAAGTCCGCCTCGACGATGACCATGCCGACCATCTTGCGTTCGTGATACATGTCCAGGTAGGAATCGCGTTTTTGCCAGGCCAGGGCAGTGCGCGCACGCACGCTGCCCTCCGCGTTCAGCGGCGTTGACAGGTCGGCTTCGAAGCGCTGGTCATCCCAGCGGCCCATGATGAGACCGGCGCTGGCCTGGAAGGTTTTCGTTGGCCGCTTGCGTATCATATTGATGGTGGCCGATGGATCGCCCTTGCCGCCCATCAAGCCGGTGGCGCCGCGCACAACCTCGATGCGGTCGTACAAAATCGTGTCTTGCAGCGGCGCATTGCCGCCGCGCGCCATGCCGTCGATCTGGAGATTGTTGATGCCGAAGCCGCGCGCATAAAACCGCGTGCGTTCCGTGTCGTTCTGGCCCACCTGGATGCCCGTTGTCTGCGCCAGCGCCTGGTCCAGGCGTACGGCGCCCAAGTCGTCGAGCAGCTGGCGCGTGATGACGCTGACCGATTGCGGCGTTTCGCGCAGGGTCAGCTCCATGCGCGTGGCACTGCGCGCTTCGCCTGCCGTGTACGACTGCGTCCCTTCCGTCGTAGCCGTCGACTGGCCCAGTACGGTGACGGCCGGCATGGTGACGTCGGCCGCGGCGGCGTCGGCAGCCTGTGCGGGCAAAACCACGCCGGCGGCAAGGCTGAGCAAGCTGATGTGTAACAGATGGGGGAGGGGGCGCAAGGCGGGCTGGCGCGAAGAAGAGAGGACTGTCGTTGATTGCATCATTTTCCTGGAATATTTTTAGTCGTGAGTGTTCCTATCTCGTCTGGCGAGGTGCGCAGTAGCTGGGGGATGGCGTGACGCTGGCCCGTGGTCTGGCTTGGATAGCAGTTCCACCGCAAGGCCCGGCGCGGTCGGGCAGTGGAAAAGAAAGGCGCGCGATTCTTGCTTGTTTTGTAAATAAGAATCATTATCAATATAAGTGATATTTGCCAAATAATCAAGCGTACGCACCGAAAGAGTGCAGGCAGGAGTGCGGGCAGGCTAGTGGCGGCGCATCGGCTGGCCTTCTGCGATAATGCAGGCGCTGACAAAATATTTTCCTCACTGAAAGAAATGCATGCGTACATGGATCGCTTGTGCCGGATGGTTGTGTGTCGTGTCGCTGGGCCAGGCCCAGGAACACGCGCCGCCGCCGGCTGTTCCCGCGCCGCTGCAGAGCGCCAGCGTGCCGCCCGCCGCCGCCGTCGTATCGCCACCCGTATCGCCACCCCTTGCGCCGGCCACATCCGCAGCGTCAGCGCCAGCGGTACCGGTGCCAGCAGACGAAGACTTGCCACCGCAAACGGTGACGATCACTGCCAACAGCGACGCCAAGGCGCCGCGCGTGCGCTTCACGGCTTACCGCGAAAGCTATCTGACGGCCAGGAAAGTGTGGCAAGTGTCGAGCGGCAGCGTGGTCATGGCCCTGCGCCTGATTCCTGCCAAGCTGAGCGCTACCATCGACGACGTGCGCGTGGCCTTGCAAGGCAATGGCGCGCCCATGCCGATCAAGGTGTCCGACGGCGGCGTGTTTGTCGTGCCGCTCAACGATGACATCGCCGCGCAGGATGGCACTTTCCTGGTGAACAAGGGCAGGGGCGAGCTGACGGCGAATATCGTCCTGCAGCCCGCCGTGGCGCGCGATGCGTGGAACGTCACGCGCGTGGGACAAGTCTTGCGCGACGCCCGGCGCGCCGTGCGGGCCATTACGCCGTGGTACAAGCGGCCGTTCGCCAGCGACGTGCAATCGCTGGCCTTTTGCGCAGCCGAGCGGGGCAGCGCCTTGCAGTTGATGGATGGCGAGCAATTGATCGCCACCTTGCCCATGAACGAGGCGGCCGTCAACGACATCAACCAGCCCGTGTTTTGCAAGATTTTCGACGGTGAAGACAAATACCCGGGACACTACCGCGTGGTCATGCCCGAGCAGGCGACGGTGTTGCTGCTGTAGAAACTAGTTGGGCTGGCGCTGCACCAGTTCCAGCGCCGCCGCCAGGGCCAGGTCCATGGTGGCCTGGTGAAAGATCAGCCATTGCGGCAAGAGCGACAGCGCATGGCGGCCCTGTTCCAGATCGCCTTCATCGACGGCGGCCCAAGCATGGTGCAGGCCGCTGAGCACACGGGCATGCTGTTCGCGGTGGTTGGCCAGCGAGGGAAAGGCGATTTCTTCCATCAAATCCTCCTCCTCGCGAAAATCGCGTTCGACGGCCGCAATCAGCTCGCGAAACGCCACGCTGAAATGCTGGTCGCCCAACTGCTGCAGCCGCACCAGCTCCTGAAACAGCGCCTCATGCGCCTCGTCGATGACGGGAACACCCAGCGCCATCTCATCCTTCCAATGCGATTTACCCATGCCGATGCTCCCGGTTAAGTCCGTCACGGTGCGAAGCGGACTGTTCCAGTGTGGACGCAGCGAAGAGAGAAATCCATGACCTGGATCAAATGTGTAGTGGAGAGCGTTTGAGGAAAACTAGAAAAACTGATCGGTGAAGAAAACAAATTCCCACCGGCAACAACGCGGTTTTTGAATGTGAACGTCACTACCGAGCGCCGCTGAAAAACGTTGCTGGCAAGGCGCCGTGCCGAAGGCAGTACGAATGTACGACTAGGCACGGCAACGCCGCCAGCGGCGTTTTCTCAGCCGCCCGTATTATTAATGCTTGGGCCAGTGGGCCCATAGGGCTTGTGCATCGACATTCGGTACCTGCAACTGCTGCCCGGCGGATAGCTGCATCGTATCCCTCAATACAAGGGGTGCCAGCATCAGGGCCGACAGGGCAAGGCAGGCCAGCACTTTGAGCGTCAACATGGTCGTCTCCCGGTGTCCCGGCGGCGGCGCGGGGATGCGGCGCCTGCCGGTCACTTCCTTATGTACTACCATGCTTGCAGTTTAGTTCACCTGGTCGTAACTTCAACTTATTGCTGTGATGCACTGCACCAGTTCGCCTGCTGCCAGGGGCCTATTTGGCCTTGCGGCTGCGCCGTGGCTTGCCCGCCGCGGGCAGGAAGGAATCGAACCACACTTGCGTCAACTGTCGCGTATTTTTTGCCGCCTCACGCTTGACGGCGGCCGTCGCGTGGCCGCGCGCCGTGTTGGCGATGCGGTTGGCGGCGCTCAGGTACATGCTCATCCAGGGGTTTTTCATGGCTAGCCTCGCAGACAGTGGGTGGGAATGCCTACACTCTAGTCCGATGGGCGGCGCTGACTGTGCGCCTGCCCACATAGCCGGGCCGTGCTGGTAATCGGCTGAGCCAGATCAATACACGTCGCGGCGGTAGCGTCCGGCCGCCAGCAGGGCGTCGACGCCATCCTGGCCCAGCACTTCTTGCAGTACAGCATCGATTCCTGTGGCCATGCCTTGCAGGCTGCCGCACACGTAGACAATGGCGCCTTGCGCCAGCCAGTCGCGCAGTTCATTCGCGTTGGCGCGCAGGCGGTCTTGCACGTATTGCCGGGTTTCACCATCGCGCGAAAAGACCCTGTCCAGACGCGCCAGGTGGCCAGCGTCGAGCCAGCCTTGCAACTCCGCGCCGCAGACGCTGTCAAAAGCTTGCTGGCGTTCGCCAAACAGCAGCCAGTTGCGGGCCAGCCCCGCCCGCTGGCGCGCGCGTAAATGCGCACGCAGGCCGGCCAGGCCGGAACCATTACCGATATAAATGCAGGGCACGTCGACCAAGGCGGGCGCGAAGGCGGGATTGGCTTGCAGGCGCAGGCGGATGGGGCTGCCCAGCGGGGCGAAACGGGTCAACCAGCCGGAAGCGAGGCCATGGCCCTGGTTTGCCTCGCCCGCATGGCGTTCCTGGCGCACCAGCAATTGCAGTTCGCCATCGGATGGCAAGGAAGCGAGCGAATAGCTGCGGGGCGCGTGGTGGGCATTATCTGCATCGCCATCGCTGCCATCGGTATTGCAGGCGATGATTTCGGCCAGTGCGCCCGCTTCCCAGGTGGCGCCGGCCGGGCCCGTCAAGGTGATTTCATGCAATTCGCCGCCCAGGCTGCCAGGGTTGAGCAGCACGCGGCGCGCCAGGCGCCACTCGGCATAAGACGCTTCTTCCTGCACGCCGATGGCATCGATGGCGCTGCCGCTGCAGCGTGCCAGTGCTGTGGACCAGTCGGCCAGGGCGGCGGGGTCGTGCTTGTCGACTTCGATCAGGGGGAACAAGGGCGTGGCGCCCAGCGCCTGCAATTGTTGCGCCAGCGCATGACCGAAGCCGCAGAAGGCGCTGTAATGGCGGTCGCCCAGGGCCAGCATGCCAAATTCGAGGCCCGCCAGCGGCGTGCCGGCTGTTGTTTGCAGCAGGCGCGCGAAGCGGCGCGTGCCGTCCGGCGCCTCGCCTTCGCCAAAGGTGCTGGCAACGATCAGGGCCCGTTCGTACTGGCGCAATTGCGCGGGATCAAACCGGTCCAGCGACTGCACGTTGACGGCCACTCCGGCCTGCTGCAGGGCGCGCACGCTTTCCAGGGCCAGGCGCTCGGCTTGGCCCGACTGGCTGGCGTAGGCGACGAGGGTAGGTAAACCTGTGTCCGTCTTGCCCGGCGCGCCGGCGCCCAGCATGGCGCGCTGCGCCTGCACAGCCCGTTTTGCCTTGCGGCGGCCCAGGTACAGCATCCAGCCCGTGACGGCGAACAGGGGCAGGCCCAGGCTGGCCAAGGTAACGATGATGCGGCCTGGCAAACCAAAATACGTGCCCATGTGTAGCGGATAAATGATGTTGACGAGACGCGCACCGAACCCCTGCTGGCTGTACGGCTCGTTTTCCGTCACCGTGCCGTCGGCCGGTGCAATGCTCATGCGGCTGCGCGCCCGCTCGTGCGGCGCATCGCTGGCCAGCCACGTGAATTGCACGGCTTCGCCGGCGCGCGTGGGCAGGCGCACGCTGGCCAGGGTCCAGCCGGCGGCGTGCTGCTGGAAGCTGGTCCAGGCCAGGCCGATGTCGACGGCGGGCGCCTGCTCCTTGCCGCCGCCTTTTTTCGCGGGTGCCTGTGCCATCCTCGGCGGCTTGCCGGCCCAGGCGTCGATATTGTCGCGCACCACATCATAGCTCCAGTAAATGCCCGTCAGGGTCAGCGCCACGTAGACGACCAGGCACCAGGTGCCGGCCACGGCGTGCAGATTCCACAAAAAGGAACGGCCCTTCAGGGCGGGATCGAAGGTCAGCCAGGTGCGCCAGTCCAGCGGACGGCGGGGCCAGCGCAGATACAGGCCGGACAGGGCTAACCCCAGCAGGCACAGGGCCAGCGCGCCCGCCACTTGCCGACCCGGATCGCGCGGCAGCAGCAGCCAGCGGTGCAGCGATTCCGTCCACTCGAAAAATTCCGCACCGGTCAAAGCAGGCTGGGTCGCGCCCGTGTACGGATGCACATAGATGGACTCGCCGCGCCGCTGGCCGTTCTTCGGCGCGAAGAACAGGCGTGGCGCCGTGCCCGCTTGCGCATACATGGTGATCGAGGCCACGCGCTGGCCGTGTTCGGCAGCGGCAATGTTGCTCAGCTGGGCAGGCGTCAGCGGGGCGAGGGTTTCCACGGCGACATGGCGCACGCCTGGGTTCATGAGGTCCAGCAATTCATCCTTGAAGGCCAGGGTGGCGCCGCTCAGGCCAATGATCACCAGCACCGTGCCGGCCGTGATGCCGATGAACCAGTGCAATTGAAACCATACCTGCTTCCAGCTCCAGTGCCAGCGCCGCTGTTTTTGCGTAGCGGCAAGCTGGTGCATCGCGGGCACGGCGTCGGTGCTGGCGCGCAACTGGGGGAGGGAGGAACTGGTCATGGCGGCTTTCGATAGCGCCGCCATGCAGGACGTCAGGCATGGCGGGGAAGAAGGAAGGCTGATATTTTAACGCAAACGAGAATCATTCGCAAATGATGCCGCCCTGTTGTCACGTGGCGGGGGCCACCCTCGTTTGCCTGATCGGGCGCCATAGGCGCTACAATAGGGATACTGTTCACTAGTTCCCATTGCTGCCATGACCACTTCCACACCGAATCTCGTCGTCACCCCGTCCGCCCACCCCTTGTCCGACGCCGAGCGCGCCGCGCGCATGGTCAATCCCGCCTTTGGCCGCATCTTCACCGACCACATGGTGGTGATTCCTTACCGCGACGGCAAGTGGCAGCAGGGCGAACTGAAAGCCTACGGCCCGCTGATGCTGGACCCGTCCGCCTCGTCCCTGCACTACGGCCAGGCCATCTTCGAAGGTTACAAGGCGTTTGCCCAGCCGGACGGCAGCATCAAGACTTTCCGTCCGGAACAGAATGCCGAGCGCTTCAACCGCAGCGCCGCGCGCCTGGCCATGCCGGCCATTCCTGTCGAGCTGTTCCTGGAAGCGGGCGACGCGCTCATTTCGCAAGACCGCAACTGGGTGCCGAAGAACACCGGCGAGAGCCTGTACATGCGTCCGCTGATGATCGCCACCGATCCTTACCTGGGCGTGCGTCCATCGGAAGAATACCTGTTCGTGCTGTTCGCCTCGCCGGCCGGCGCCTATTTCCCGAAAGGCGTCAAACCCGTCACCGTATGGATCAGCGAAGACTTCGTGCGCGCCGCGCCGGGCGGCACGGGTGAAGCCAAGTGCGCGGGCAACTACGCGGCCAGCTTGATGGCCCAGTCGCAAGCGCAAGAAAAGGGCTGCGACCAGGTCGTGTGGCTCGACGCCGTGCACCGCGAATTCATCGAGGAAATGGGCGGCATGAATTTGTTCTTCGTCTACAAGGATGGCGAGAAGATCACCGTCGTGACGCCGGAGCTGACGGGCACCTTGCTGCCAGGCATCACCCGCCGCAGCCTGCTGGAAATGGCAAAAGACCTGGGCTATGCGACGGAAGAGCGTAAATTGTCCGTCCAGCAATGGCGCGACGACATCGCCTCGGGCCGCATGACCGAAGTGTTCGCCTGCGGCACGGCCGCTGTCATCACGCCGGTGGGCGTGGCCAAGGCCAACGGCTTTGAAATGACCATCAACAACAATGAAAACGGCGCCGTCACCCTGGCCCTGCGCGAAGCGTTGCTGGGCTTGCAGCATGGCACGGCGGCCGATACGCATGGCTGGATGCATAAAGTTTGCTGATGTACACGTTTGACTGATACCGCGCCGGCACCCAGTTGCCGGCGTTTTTATATCTTGAAGGAATTACGATGAAAATTCGCTCTGTCTTGCCCGCGCTGGCCGCCGTTTTCCTCAGCCTGTCCGCTGGCGCCGTCCACGCGGCCGACGCCAGCTGCGCCATTCCGCGCAACGTCAGCTATTACGATTACGACGTGAAACCGTCGGACGAGAAAAACACGTGCTACAAGCAAAGCACCACCGTGCCCACCGATTACTTCATGCTGGCGCTGTCGTGGTCGCCGGGCTTTTGCGATAGCCAGCGCCGCCGTGGCGCCGTGTCGAAAAAGGCTGCCTTCCAATGCGCCGAGAGCAACCAGTTTGGCTGGATCGTGCATGGCCTGTGGGCGCAGTCGAACAATCCCTCCACGTGCGAAGACATTTCCGTGACGCCGCCGCGCAAGACGGACATGCATCCGCGCTACTGCAAGGGCAATCTGCCGAAACTGGCGCCGTCGGACATCCTGCCCTACATGTGCATGCAGCCGGGCGAAGCCTTGCTGCAGGGCGAATGGGAAAAGCATGGCGCCTGCGATTTCGATACGGCGAAGGAATATTTCGAGAAGGAACGGGAGCTGTTCCAAGCCTTGAAGCTGCCGGACTCCACCATGCCAAAGAACGAGCTGTTCCAGTGGATGAAACAGCACAACCCGCAGCTGAAAGGCCGCTGGCTCGGCTATGAAAAGCATTCGGGTGAATTGCGCATCTGCTATTCGAAAGATTTTAAAGTGATCGACTGCCAGAAGTAATGGCGCTTGCCTGCCCGGCAGAGTCCGTCCATCCATGCTAGTGTATTGCCCGGATCAGCAAGATGAACAGGTAGTTTATGCAGCAGACTAGGCAGTGGCAAACGCAAGCCGTCATGGTGGGCGAGGACGGCTTGCCGCCGGGCGCCCGTTTATGGGCCATGCTGGCGCTGGCCATCGGCGTGGGCATGGCCTCGCTCGATACGGCCATCGCCAACACGGCCTTGCCGGCCATCGCCAGCGAGCTGCACACGACGCCGGCTGCCTCCGTCTGGATCGTGAACGTGTACCAGCTGGCCATGGTGGCGACCCTGCTGCCGTTCTCGGCGCTCGGAGAAATCGCCGGCTACCGGCGGGTGTTCATCTCCGGCATGTTTCTGTTTACCTTGGCCTCGCTCGCTTGCGCGCTGGCCTGGTCCTTGCCGTCGCTGGTGGTGGCGCGGCTGTTCCAGGGCGTCGGCGCCAGCGCCATGATGAGCGTCAACACGGCGCTGCTGCGCACCCTGTATCCGAAGCATTTGCTGGGTCGCGCGTTTGGCAACAATGCGCTGGTGGTGGCCGTCGCGTTCGCCATCGGGCCCACGGCCGCCTCGCTGATCCTGGCGACGGCCTCGTGGCCGTGGCTGTTCGCCATCAATGTGCCGCTGGGCGTGGCCGGTTTTTTCCTCGCCAGCCGCATGCTGCCGGCGACAAAACTGTCCGGTCACACCTTGGATGCGCGCACGGCGCTGTACAACGTGGGCGCTTTTGGCTTGCTGATCCTGCTGTTTGGCGATGCGGCCCATCACGCGGCCCTGTCGACCTTGCTGCCGGAACTGGTGGCCGTGGCGGTCTTCTTTGTGTTGCTGCTGCGCCGCCAGGCGGGGCATGCGGCGCCCATGCTGCCGATCGACCTGTTTCGCCGTCCATTATTCCTGCTGTCGTCGCTGACGGCCATCTGCACGTTCGCCGCGCAGGGGCTGGCGTTTGTGTCTCTGCCATTCTATTTCGAAATGACACTGGGCCGTTCGCCCGTCGAGACGGGGTTTTTGATGACGCCGTGGGCCGTGCTGGTGGCCGTGATGGCGCCCGTGGCCGGACGCCTGAGCGACCGTTATTCGCCGGGCGTGCTGGGTGGCATCGGCCTGGCGGCGCTGGCCGGCGGCTTGCTGACCCTCGTGTGGATACCGGCGCACCCCAGCGTTTTTGACATCGGCTGGCGCATGGCCTTGTGCGGCATCGGTTTCGGTTTTTTCCAGGCGCCCAATCTGAAAGCCATCATGGGCAGCGCGCCGCCCGAGCGGGCCGGCGGCGCCAGCGGCGTGGTGGCCACGTCGCGCCTGATCGGGCAAGCCACGGGCGCCGCGCTCGTCGCGTACTGCTTCACGGTTTCCGCCAGCCGGGGCACGACGTATGCGCTGTGCCTGGCGGCAGGGTTTGCCGCCGTGGCCAGCATCGCCAGCTTCTCGCGCCTGGTGGTGGCGCAGCCGGCGTGGCTGACCGGCAAGGGCGGCTAAACGGCTAGACGTCGATGGCCTTGTCCGACTGCATGCGCTTGCGCAGTTCGAACTTCTGGATCTTGCCCGTCGACGTACGGGGCAGGGGACCGAAATAAATGGCTTTCGGCACCTTGAAACCGGCCAGGTTATTCTTGCAAAAGGCGATCAATTCCGCTTCCGTCACCGTGCCGCCCTCCCGCAGTTCGACGAAGGCGCACGGCGTCTCGCCCCATTTCTCGTCCGGCTGGGCGATGACGGCGGCGGCCAGCACTTGCGGGTGGTGGTACAAGGCGTCTTCCACCTCCACGCTGGAAATGTTTTCGCCGCCGGAAATGATGATGTCCTTGCTGCGGTCCTTCAGCTTGATATAGCCGTCCGGATACATGACGCCAAGGTCGCCCGTGTGGAACCAGCCGCCCGCGAACGCTTCCAGCGTCGCCTTTTCATTCTTCAGATAACCCTTCATGCAGATGTTGCCACGGAACATGATCTCGCCGATCTGTTCGCCGTCGGCCGCCACGGGTTCCATGGTGTCCGGGTCGAGCACGGCGACGGCGCTTTGCAAGTGGTAGCGCACGCCCTGGCGCGATTTCAATATGGCCCGCTCTTCCTGCGACAGCGCTGCCCACTCGTCCTGCTCGGCGCAAATGGCGGCCGGGCCATACACTTCCGTCAAGCCATACGAGTGGATCAAGTCAAAGCCCATGGCTTCGATCTTCGCCACCATGGCCGCCGGCGGCGGCGCGCCAGCCACCATGCCGCGCACGGTCCAATCGATGCCCTCGCGCCAGTTGGCGGGCGCGTTGGCCAGGGCCGCGTGCACGATGGGCGCGGCGCAATAGTGGGTGATGCGCAATTCGCGCATCAGGTCGAACACGAGTTTCGGTTCGAATTTGCGCAGGCACACGTTCACGCCAGCGCGGGCGGCGACGGTCCACGGGAAGCACCAGCCATTGCAGTGGAACATCGGCAAGGTCCACAAGTAGACGGCATGCTTGGGCATGTCCCACTCTAATATATTCGACAAGGCATTGAGGGCCGCGCCGCGGTGGTGGTAGACGACGCCTTTCGGATCGCCCGTGGTGCCGGACGTGTAGTTCAAGGCGATGGCGTCCCATTCGTCGGCCGGCGGCTGCCAGTCGTAATCGGGGTCGCCGCTGGCCAGCAAGGCTTCGTAGTCCAGGTCGGAAAAAGAATCCACTTCCGGCCCCAGCACGTCGTTGACCTGGACCACGCGCAAGCCGGGAATCTGCGCCGCCATCTGGCGCGCCAGCTCGGCAAATTCCGTGTCGGCCAGCAAGACTTTCGCCTGGCCATGGCGCAGCATGAAGGTCAATGAGGCCAGGTCGAGGCGGATATTCAAGGCATTGAGGACGGCGCCAGCCATGGGAACGCCAAAGCTCGCTTCCACCATGGCGGGCGTGTTCGGCAACATCACGGCCACCGTATCGCCCGTGCCCACGCCCAGCTTGATCAATCCCGAGGCCAGGCGGCGCGTGCGCGCATACGTTTCTTGCCACGTCTGCCGCACGGCGCCATGTGCAATTGCCAGGCGATTGCCATATACTGCGGCTGCCCTGGCGATATAGTCGAGCGGGGTGAGGGCGGCGTAGTTGGCGCTGTTTTTGCCGAGGCCGGTGTTGAAATCAGCTGTCATGCTTGTCTCCTGGTAAAAGAATCTTGTAGCTCCCTGTTTCGGGATTGATACCGGTTAGCATAGCACCGGTGCTGGAAAATCACTGTCATCTTAGTGACAGGTCTGAAGGATGGAATGGATAGCAACGATAGTGTAGAACGTGCGATGCCGGAACTCGACAGCCACGACTGGTTCGCGGCCCTCGATCCCCGGCATCAAGCCCTGTTGCGCGCCGGCAGCGTGATCAAGCATTACGAGGCGGGCGCCGTCATCACGCGGCGCGGCGAACCGTCGGCGCACTGGATCGGCGTGCACACGGGCTTGATCAAGCTGGCCGTCTACAATGCCGACGGGCGCGGCGCCACGTTTTCCGGCGTGCCGGCCGGCGGCTGGTGCGGCGAAGGCAGCGTGCTCAAGCGCGAACTGCGCCGCTACGACGTGGTGGCCGTGCGCGCATCGAGCATCCTCCTCGTGCCGGTGGACCTGTTTCATCTGCTGCTGGCCGAGAGCCTCTCCTTTAACGCCTTCGTCATCCGCCAGCTGAACGAACGCATGGGGCAATTCATCGCCACCATCCAGAACCAGCGCTTGCTGGCCGTCGACGCGCAAGTGGCGCAAGCCATCGCGCAGCTGTTCCACCCCATGCTATATCCGCGCACCTCCAGCGTGCTTGAGCTGTCGCAGGAAGAAATCGGCTTGCTGACCGGCATTTCGCGCCAGCGCGTGAACCAGGCGCTGGGCCATCTGGCCGAACTAAAGCTCATCAGCATCGCCTACCAGTCGATCCGCGTCGTCGACCTCGACGGCTTGCGCCGTTATGGCGTAGCGTCGCTGTGATGACAGACTGCTTGCGCGATGTATGGCATGCTGGCGGCTCGTTCACCATATTGACCTGACGCATGGCCCTCGTTTCCGATCATCCCTTGCACCTGCTGGGCTTGCGCTTTCCGCTCCGGCTGCGCGTCACCGTGCGCCAGGGTTTTGTGACCTTGCATAATGAAATCGCCACCAAGAAACTGGCCAGCGGCGACAGTTTCGTCGTGCCCGCCTTCTTGCGCTTTGCCTGTGACGTGATGCCGGGGCGGGGCAAGCCGGCCGTGTTCACCCTGGCGCTGGAAGACGATGAGTCCGATGGCGGCCACGGCGGCGGCAAGCGCTGGAGCCAGGCGCTGGCGCAGCACATCTTCGATACGCCGCAAGGCAAATGGACGGCGGCGCGCCTTGCCACCCTGTGGCAAGTGACGCCGCACAAGGCCAGGGCGCGATTGTTTTCCGAGGGCGAGGCATTGCTCAGCCTGGTGCGCGAACAGCGCCTGGCGCACGCGCTGCACACGGCGGCGCAAGCGGATGCCGATGGCGAACAGGGCGAGCGCGACCTGGCGCAAGTGGCGGCCGGCTCCGGTTTTGCCTCGATCCCCGCGTTTTGCGACGCTTGCGTGGACGTGGCCGGCGTGCGCCCCAGCCTGTTCCTGCGCGGCCAGGCGCCCGGATAGCCAGACTCCGTTATAATCGGGGCCATGGGATACTTATTGAAGCGCAAACAGTGGCACATGTGGTTCGCCTGCCTGGCGATACTGCTCAATGCGCTGTCGCCGTCCCTGTCGTATGCGTTTGCCTCGCACCATGCGAACGCGAACAATGCCGCCGTCGACATCTGCTCGGCCAGCGGCGCCGTCTACAAGCAGGCGGACCTGGCGCCAGCCGCCACATCCACCACCGGTTCCGTGCTGCACCACATCGAGCATTGCCCGTTCTGCATGAGTCATGCAGGCAGCGTGGGCTTGCCGCCTTCGCCAGCATCGGCGCTGGCCGTCATCACGGGTCACGACCTGTATCCGCCCTTGTTTTACCAGGCGCCGCGGGCGCCGTTCGCGTGGCTGGCCGCCAGCCCGCGCGGTCCGCCTTTGGCTGCCTGAACGCCCAGTCACGCCTTCCACGTCTTAACTGTATCCACTACGCCCATCGGGCCGGAATTATCATGAAACGTCGTCTTTTCCTTCTCGCCGGCACGGCGGGATTGCTTACGCTTGCCGCTTGCGAACCAGCGCCGAAACCCCATTACAACGGCCTTGACTTGACGGGAGGCGATTACAAGCCCGACTTCAAATTGAGCGGCCCCGACGGCAAGATGTACACCCTGGCCGACTTCAAGGGCAAGTATGTGATGGTCTTCTTTGGCTTCACGCAATGTCCGGACGTGTGCCCGACAGCCCTGTCGCGCGCGCTGGAAATCCGCCAGAAACTGGGGCCGGATGCCGATAAACTGCAAGTGATCTTCATCAGCATCGATCCCGAGCGCGATACGCCAGAGTTGCTGGGCGAGTACATGCGCGCCTTCGACCCCAGCTTCCTCGGCTTGCGCACGGATCCGAAAAACACGGCGCAGACGGCCTTCAACTACAAGGTCTTCTACCGCCGCGTGCCCAGCGGCAGTTCCTACACGATGGACCATACGGCCATCAGCTATGTGCTCGATACCGAGGGCCGCATGCGCCTGGGCTTGAAGCACCAGTTGACGGGCGACGAGTGCGTGCAAGACATCAAGACCCTGATGAAATCGAAATACACCTTATAACTATCGCGAGGAAATAATCATGACCCATCTGAAAACCCTGCTGGCCACGGCCCTGGCCGTGCTGTCCTTCTCCGCCATCGCACAAACCAGCGTGCAGATCACCGACCCGTGGGTGCGTGCCACCGTGCCGCAGCAAAAAGCCACGGGCGCCTTCATGCAGATCACGGCGCCGAAAGCCATGCGTTTGCTGGAAGTGCGCTCGCCCGTGGCCGGCGTGGCGGAAATCCATGAAATGAGCATGGCGGACAATATGATGCGCATGCGCCAAGTCAAGGAAATCGCCTTGCCAGCCGGTAAAGCCGTCGAGCTGAAGCCGGGCGGCTACCACGTCATGCTGCTGGACCTGAAAGGACAAGTGAAGGCGGGCGACAAGATCCCGCTGACCCTGGTCGTCGAAGGCGAGGACAAGCGCCGCGAAACCATCGAAGTCAATGCCGTGGCGCGTCCGCTGGGCGCCACCTCGGCCCCGATGCCTGCCATGAAGCACTGATCGCCATCATTTTGGCCAGAAGCCCGGTGCGCCGGGCTTTTTTGCGTCCGCCTGGAAGTTAAACGGTTGTTTGATATAATTCCCCACAATATTAAACAGCTGTTTAAATGATGGGAATGGCATGACGCAAGACAAGGAAAACGAAAGAGAAAACGAACCGGCGCGCGCGCGCATCCTGCAGGCGGCCGTCCAGCTGTTTGCCGACGATGGCTACAAGCTCGCGTCCGTGCGCAGGATCTGCGAGGCGGCCCACGTCAATGTGGCGATGGTCAATTATTATTTTCATGGCAAGGAAGAGCTGTACCTGGCCGCCTTCGACCATGCACGCGACCTGGCGCGCGCCTCGGCTGCCGACGTGGCCGCCGCCAGCGCGCAGGCGCAGCTGCCGCCCGTGGAACAATTGCGCCTGGCCATCGAGGCGCTCGTCTCCGACATGCTGCGCTCCGGTTCCGCATCCCTGTTCAGCCGCCTGGTGGCGCGCGAACTGATCGAGCCGACGGCCGCCATTCACAAGCTGGCCGAGCGCAATGTGCGGCCGCAGCATGCGCTGTTCACTCGCCTGATCCGAGGCGTGGTGGGGCCGGCAATGCCGGACGACGTGGTGCAGAAATGCGTGTTCAGCGTGATTGGCCAGGTCGTGTTTTATGCCCGTTCGCGCATCGTGCATGAACTGGTGGTGCCCGAGATTACCTATGACGAGGCGGGCATCGCCGATATCGCCCGGCATATTGCCGCCTTCTCGCTGGCGGCCCTCGACGGCTTGCGCCGCCAGCATCCTGCGCAGGAGCTTGCATGAAGACGAGAAACCTGACCCTCGTGCTGGCCGGGCTGGCCATGCTGGGCCCGTTCGCCACGGATACCTTCTTGCCGTCGTTTCCCGCAATCGGCACGCATTTCGACGTCAGCAGCGTGCTGGTGCAGCAGACCTTGAGCGTCTATCTGGCCGCCTACGCCTTCATGACCTTGTTCTACGGCACCTTGTCCGACTCGTTCGGCCGCCGTCCCGTGATCCTGGGTTCCCTGCTGATCTTTGCCGCCGGCTCCATCGGCGCCGCGTTCGCGCCCAGCTTTGGCTGGCTGCTGTTCTTCCGCGGCATGCAGGGCGCTTCGGCAGGGGCGGGCAGGGTGATCGGACAAGCCATCGTGCGCGACAGCTTGTCGGGCGCGGCCGCGCAAAAGATGCTGGCCAATATCATGATGGTGTTTGGCATCGCGCCGGCCATCGCGCCCATCATCGGCGGCTGGCTGCATGTGGCCTACGGCTGGCAATCGACGTTCGTGTTCACCTTTTCCGTCACCGTGCTGCTGTTGCTGGCTTGCCTGAAAGGCTTGCCGGAAAGTTTGGCCGTCGAGCAACGTCACCCCTTCCACCCAGGCATCATCGCGCGCAATTACTGGCTGGCCTTGCGCCACCGGGCGTTCCTGCTGCGTTCGCTGGCCGTGGCCTTCGCTTTTGGCGGCTTTGCCTTGTACATCGCATCCGCGCCGCATTTCATTCTGGAATTGTTGCGCCTGCCGGAAACGGCGTTCGGCTGGATGTTCATCCCCATGGTGGCCGGTCTGGTCTTGGGTTCGGCACTGTCGGGCAAGCTGGCCCATGCGGTCAAAAGCACCGTGCTGGTGCGCTGGGGCTTGCTGGCTATGGCGGCCACGGGGGCGCTCAATATTGCTTACAACCACTGGTTCGCGGCCAGCATCCCGTTCGCCGTCGTGCCCGTGATGCTGTACGCGTTCGGCATGTCGCTGGCCTTGCCGGGCATGACCATGTCGACGCTCGATATATTCCCGCAGATGCGGGGCCTGGCCGCTTCCCTGCAAAACTTCGTGCAAATGCTGGTGTTTGCGCTGGTGTCCGGTTTTGTCGCACCGTTGCTGTTCGACAGTGCGTTCAAGCTGGCGCTGGGACAGGCTTCGGCCGTGGCGCTGGCCGCCTTTTTCTGGTGGCTGGGCACGCACCAGAGCGCGGTACAGGGTGCGACGGGGATTGTCAAAACGGCATGACCGGGGTTTGAAAAGGTAGGCATGCTTCCTGCTTTGTTACACTGTGACAATCAGACCCGTGTTGCGGGCGCTACAGCACGTGCGCGGGTCTAAGCAGTTTTGCAACTTTACCTTTGGCTATCATGCACTTGATTAACTCCAGTTTGAACCACGCCTTGCGCGTGCCGCTGGCTGCGGAAATCCACTCGCGGCCGTTTTTGCAGCTCGACGCCCCCGAGCTGATCACCCATCTGGCCGTGTATAAAGATGACAGCGCGGCGCCGGGCGCCTCGAATATGGCGGCTCAGCACGCCACCTTGGCCGCCCTGTGCACGCATTTCGGCGTCACGCCGCCCGCTGCCGAAGCCAAGTACTTCTATTACGACTTTGGCCGCTTCCGCCTGAAATGGGAATGCCACACGGAATTTGCCACGTTTACCTTCGCCGAACATCCGGGGCAAGCCTTGCCCCTGGAACAGGCGTTCGAGCGCATGCCGCTGGAGCAATTGCCGCAGCAGTGGCTGGTAGGCTTGAAGGGCAAGCTGATGGTGGCCGCGCACGTGGTGCTCGAGCAGGCGACCGAGCCTGCCGAGATCTTCATGCAGGGTTTGTCGCGCGTGTTCGAGGGCAATACCCTGGCCGGCAGCAAGGTGCTGCAGGGCGGCGAATTGTGGACGGATTTCACGATCCAGTCGGACGGCTTCAGCCGTTTCGTCATCCGCGATGCGGGCATGCGTTCGCAGCAGTCAGGCCGCCTCGTGCAGCGCGTGCTGGAAATCGAAACCTACCGCATGATGGCTTTGCTGGGCTTGCCCTACGCCATGCAGGCGGCGCCATCGTTGAATGCCATCGAAAACGAACTGGCGACCCTGGCCGCCGCCATGGTCGATACGGACGACGCGCCAGGCCTGGCCAAGAGCGACGACGGTGTCTCCGAGCAAGCCTTGCTCGACCGCATCACGCGCCTGGCCGCCCGCATTGAAAAGCTGTCGCTCGACAATAGCTACCGTTTTTCCGCCTCGAAAGCCTACATGGGTCTGGTCAGGGCGCGCATCGACGAGTTGCGCGAAGTGCGCATCGAAGGCATCCCCACGGTCGAGGAATTCATGGATCGCCGTTTGACGCCGGCCATGAACACGTGCGAAGCGATGTCCAGCCGCCAGGAAGCGATGGCGCAGCGCATTGCCAACACGAATGACTTGCTGCGCACGCGCGTGGGCATCGTGCAGGAATTGCAGAACCGCCAAATCCTGCAATCGATGAACGCCCGCGCGGCGCAGCAGCTGCGACTGCAGCAGGCGGTGGAAGGCTTGTCCGTGGCGGCGATCTCGTACTACGTGATCGGCCTGTTCAGCTACACGGGCAAGGCGGCCAAGGTGATGGGCTTGCCCGTGAATCCGGAAATCCTCGTCGGCGCCCTGGTGCCGTTCGTGGCGGCCGCCGTCTGGCTGGGCTTGCGGCGCATGCATCACAAGCTGCACGTGGACTGAGTCGAACGACAGGGGCGCTGAAAATTTGCTATGTTTCAACATTCGACCGTCAGGTGTTCTGAGAGGAAATTGCGTGCTACCGAATGTTGGCGATGTTTACAGTGTGTTTTCGTCCGAGCTGCAGCAGTATGTGGCTTGCCAGGTCACCCGCATCAAGGATGCGTCCTCGTCCAGGCCGGTAGCTGCCGTGCTGGAGCTGGACTGGACCGGCGACGCCTTGCCCGATGCGGCGGCCGTGCAAGCCATGCGGCCGCTGCTGTGCGACTATTTCTTCTGGAATAATCGCCACGACCACTGCTATGCCACGGCAAACGTGCCGCCTGGCCATACCTTTGTTGGCAATGTCGCGCCGCTGGTGGATGTGGAAGTCAACAGCTACCGCAGCGGCTGGAACGTGGGCGACAGCGTGCTGCGCCAGCGCAACTGGGAGCGCATCGACCCGCTGCGGCGCCAGCAATTCAAGGCCGCGTCGGACGAGCGTGAAGTAACAGTTGGCGGCCAGGTCTTGCGGCAGGACGCGACGAAAATCGATGACACCGTCTTGCAGGCGCTGGGCGACGTGTCCGAGTTGGAGCAGCTGCCTTGCCTGATGTCCATCGGGACCAGCAATGGCACGCAGGCCTTGATGGAGTTTATCCAGGGAAATCCCTTCATCAATGAGCTGCACTGGCAATCATCGACGGTGCATGCGCTCGATTTCAGCGGCAGCGGCTTGAGCCGTTTGATCCTGCAGCCTGATGGCGTCACCAGCCTGGTCTTGAATGAAGGCTTGAGCCTGCTCGCGCTGCGCGGTGTGCCATCGCCGGCGCTGCGCGTTGCCGACGGCGCCGGTGGCCGCCATCTGACACTGCAGTGCACGCACACGCTGCCGCCGTTCCACGGCCTGGAGCAACTGGGTGGCCTGTCGCTGGTCAGCATGAAAGACGTCGACCTGGCGCAAGTGGCGCAGCGCTTTCCCCATCTGACGGCCTTGCGCATCTGGGGCAAGCCGGGGCTGGCATCGCACATGGCCAGCCTGGCGCAGCTGACCGCGCTGCGCATGTTCACCGCCTATGACCTGTTCGGTTACACGGCGGAAGAGTTTCCATCTGCCACGCAATTGCCGCAGCTGTCGGCCTTGTGGCTGACCAGCTTGCCCGCCGATGTGGCCAAGGCCATCAAGGCCGGCTACAGGAGGGCGGCGGCGCTGGGACTGGACTTGTCGGTGACCAAGGCACGCAAGCCGGAATGGCTGGCGGACAACCTGCTCAACCCCTTCCGCGACTGGGATGGCCGTGAGCATATTTCCCCCGCGTATGCGAAAAAGGCGGCGCTGGCCTACAAGAACATGCTGGCCGTGACGCGCGGCATCGCCGCCGCCATGGAGGCGACGGCGGCGACGGCCGCGCTGGAGGCGATGGTCACCGCCTATGTCGATGTATTCAGCAAGATCGAGCGGCGCGCGAGCATCATCGAGACGGTCGAACGCGAGGAAATCTACTCGGTACTGGCGGAACTGCTGGCGCAGCTAAGTGGGCAACTGAGCGGGCAGGGCGCGGCGCTGGTCGATGAGGCTGCCTTGCTGGACTTGTTCGACCGCTTGCGCGAATTTTAGTCTCGCACGGCAGTCTAGAAAAAAAGTTCTAGACATGGCGTTCTAGACTGGGTATTCTAGCGGCATGTTAAAAAATACCTCCACTCCCCATCCCACGGCCGCCGAACTGGACCTGCTGCGCATCCTGTGGCAGCGCGGTCCGTCCGACGCCCGCGTCGTGTATGACGCCCTGGCCGCCGAGCGTGCCGACGCCAGTTACGCCACCGTGCTGCGCCAGTTGCAGCTGATGCATGGCAAGGGCTTGCTGAGCCGCGATGAAAGCCAGCGTCCCCAGCTGTATGCGGCCGTCGAAGCGCAGGAAAAGCTGCAAACGAGCTTGCTCAAGGATTTGATCGGCAAGGTGTTTTCCGGCTCCGGCAAGGCGCTCGTGCTGACGGCGCTGCGCGAGCACGTGAGCGACGCGGAACGCCTGGAAATTGAAAAAATCCTGCGTAGCAAGGATGGCGGCGCGCCATGAATCTGGACATGGGCTTGGGCATTGAGTTGGGCAAGCTTGTTCCTGCGCTGGGCTGGGTCCTGCTGTATTTCGTCTGGCAGGGCGTGATCGTCGGCGCCGTGTCCGCTGTCCTGCTCTGGCTGCTGCGCCACGCGAGCGCGCGCTGGCGCTATGCCGTTTGCGCGCTGGCGCTGCTGCTGTGCCTGTGTATTCCCTCGCTCCACCTGCTGTCTCTGCTGTCGGGCACATCACTGGCCCAGTTGCCCGTGGCCGCGCCGCCGGCCTGGCGCGCCGCGCTGCAAGCGTGGATGCCGGCCCTGGTGCTGGCCTGGAGCGCCGGCGTTGGCCTGATGAGCTTGCGGCTGTGCCTGGGCCTGGCCTGGGTCGGCAAGCTGCGCCGCCAGGCCGTGGCTGCCCCGGCCGTCTGGCAGGCGCGCCTCGATGCGTTGGCGCAGCGCATGGGCCTGCAGCGGCGGCCGCCGCTGAAGCTGCATGCGGGCCTGGCCAGCCCCGTCACCGTGGGATTCTGGCGTCCCGTCATCCTGCTGCCGGCAGCCTTGCTGAGCGGCATGCCCGTCGCCTTGCTCGAAGCGCTGCTGGCGCATGAGCTGGCGCACGTGCGGCGCTGGGATTACCTGGTCAATCTGTTGCAAAGCGTGGCCGAGGCGCTGCTGTTCTTTCACCCCGTCGTGTGGTGGTTGTCGGCGCGCATGCGGGCCGAGCGCGAACAGGTGGCCGACGCCCTGGCCGCGCAAGCGCTGCAAGACCCGCAGCAACTGGCCACGGCGCTGCATGCCTTGTCCCTGCAGACGGCCGCGCCGCAGCACTCCGGCTTGCTGATGTCGGCTCGGGGCGGGGCGTTGCTCACGCGTATCGAACGCTTGATGGCGCCCGGTCTGGATGCCGGCAGCTGGAAGCTGGCCGTGCCCGCCTTGCTGCTGGCCTGTGCCACCTTGCTCCTGCAGACGCAGGGCAAGCCCGAAGTCAGCGGCGCGACTTTGGCCGAGGCTGCCGCCGGCATGCTGGACTTGCCCGTCAGCGCCAAACACATGCTGGTGTTCGATGACGCCAGCGGCAAGGTATTGATGGCGAAAGATGCGGACGCCGTCGTGCCCATCGCCTCGATCACCAAGCTGATGACGGCCATGGTGGTGCTCGACGCGGGGCAGGATCATGATGAGCAGGTGCGCATCGTGCGCGCTGATGGTGGTGCGTCCTTGCAACGCCGCAGCCTGCTGGCCGATGGCGTGGCCGTGTCGCGCGGCGCGCTGTTGCAACTGGCGCTGCTGCCGTCCGAAAACCGCGCCGCCGCCGCGCTGGCGCGCACTTATCCCGGCGGCAGCGCGGCTTTTAATGACGCCCTGCAGGCGAAGATCCGCCACCTGGGCTTGCTCCGCACCACCTTGCTGGACCCCGTCGGCAGTTCGCCCGCGAATACGTCCACGGCCAGCGAGGTGGCCAAGATCGTCGCGGCCGCCGCGCGCTATCCGGACATCGCGCGCATCACCAGCCACCCGCAAGCGAGCGTGGCCGTCAATGGCAAGGTCCGCACCTTGCACAACACCAATCCATTGGTGGGCGGCAAGGGCTGGGACATCGTGTTGTCGAAGACGGGCAGCAGCCACGAGGCGGGCAGTTGCCTGACGATGCGCATGCGCAGCGGCGGCAAGCACGTCACCGTGGTGCTGCTGGACGCCGACGGTGCGCAGCGGCGCTCCCTCGACGCCGGACACATCCGCGACACCCTGGCCGACAGGACCGGCCGCATGTAGATACCCCCCCCCCCGGGCGCGCCAGTGCGGGCGCCCTTCTTTTTACACTCTGGAGATGAAGATGACACTATTGGCGAAGTTGATGCTGGCTACGGTTGCGACCATGACGGCTGGCACGGTGCAGGCGAAGGCACCCGCACAGGTGCAGGATAAACCGGTAAATTGCGACAATTGCAAGGAATGGAACGCGCCCGTCAAGCCGTTCAATGTCTTTGGCAATACCTGGTATGTGGGCACGGCCGGCCTGTCCGCCGTGTTGGTGACGAGCCCGCAAGGCCATATCCTGCTCGACGGCGCGCTGCCGCAATCGGCGCCCTTGATCATCGCAAACATCAAGGCGCTGGGCTTTCGCATCGAGGATGTGAAATACATCCTCAATTCGCACGCTCATTGGGACCATGCGGGCGGCATCGCCGCGCTGCAGCGGGCCAGCGACGCCACCGTGATGGCCAGCGCGGCGGCCGCCCCGGTGCTGCAAAGCGGCACCAACGGCAAGGACGATCCGCAGTACCAGGCCGATCCCGTCGTGCATGTGGCCAAGGTGAGCAAGGTCAGCCTGGTAGGCGAGGGCGATACCGTCAAGGTGGGACCGTTGACCTTGACGGCCCACATGACGCCGGGCCACACCCCCGGCGGCACGACGTGGACGTGGACGTCGTGCGAAGGCCAGCGCTGCCTGGACGTCGTATATGCGGATAGCCTGAACCCGTATTCCAGCGGCGATTTCACGTACACGGGCAAAGGCGGCAAGCCCGATATTTCGGCCTCGTTCGAAGCGAGCATCGCCAAGGTGGCCGCTTTGCCATGCGACATCATCATTCCCGTGCATCCGGGCACGACGGACGTGCTGGGCAAGGCCGCCAAGCGCAGCGGTCAAGACAATCCCCTGATCGACGCCAACGCCTGCCGCGCCTATGCGGCCGAAGCGGGCGGCTTGCTGGCCAAGAAGCTGGCGAAAGAGCGGGGCGTGGCGTTACCAGCCGAAGCCAAGGGCGCCGCGCATGCGCATTAAGCTTTTTACTCTGCCGCCTGCCGCTGTTTGTGCAGGCGTTTCAGGAATACCGTCATTTCCTTGACGGCTTGCAGGTCGCCTTGCTGCTGGGCCACGGTCACGCCGGTGGTCCACGCAGCCTGCGCTTCGTCCAGCCGGCCCAGCTGGTGCAAGGCCTTGCCCAGCAGTTTCCAAGCGGCGGAATAGCCGGGCTGCTGCACGGTGGCTTGCGCCAGGTGCAGGGCGGCTTGCTCGGCATCATGGTCTTTCAGGCAGGCATCTCCCAGGCCAAAGCGCAGCAGCGCGTTGTCGCGCCCCTGCGCCAGCAGTTTTTCCAGATTTTCACGCATCAAGAGTCCTATTAATATGCAAGTTTATTCTTGTATATTAACGTTTCCGCTTGCAAGTAACAAGCCCGCGTTCAATCCCGCACCTCCACCACCAGCTTGCCGCGCGCGCTGCCGTCCATCTGCGCCGCATGCGCATCGTGCGCCGTGCGCAGGGTAAAGCGGCGTGGATCGAGCCGCACCTGCAGCTTGCCCGCCTCGATTAACTTGTTGGCTTCGCGCAGGATGGCGCCATGGCGCGCGTGGCCTTGGCCGCTCAACAGGGGCAGCAGGGTGAACACGCCCGAGTATGTTGCCGCGCGCGCCGTCAGCGGGCTCAGGGCGAACGTGCCCCAGCCCAGGCAACTGACGACGTGGCCGCCGTAGAGGCGTGCCGCCTGGAAGCTGGCGTCCAGGGTGGCGCCGCCCACCGTGTCGTAGACGATGTCGAAGCCGGCGCCGCCCGTGTGTTCGGCCACGTAGTCATCCACCGTGCTGGTGCGGTAATCGATGAAATGGGCGCCCAGCGCCTCGATGGCGTCGCGGCTGGCCGCGCTGCCCGTGGCATACACTTTGGCGCCAAGGGCGACGGCGAGCTGCACGGCCATGTGGCCCACGCCGCCCGCGCCGCCATGCACGAGCACGCTGTCGCCCGCCTTCACGTGGGCGCGGTCGACCAAACCTTCCCAGGCCGTGATGGAGACGAGGGGCAGGGCGGCCGCCTCGCGCATGCCCAGCGCTGGCGGCACGGGCGCCAGCAGCGCGGCGTCGAAGACGCCGTACTCGGCCAGCGAGCCCTGGATGCCGGCTATGCCGCCCGCCATGCCATAGACTGTTGCGCCAACGTGAAAAGTCGTCACGCCATCGCCCACGGCCGCCACCGTGCCGGCCACGTCGATGCCGAGGATGGCGGGCAGGCGGGGCCGGGCGTGCGGGGCGGCGCCGGCGGCGATTTTCGTGTCGAGCGGATTGACGCCGCTGGCGGCGATGCGCACGAGGACTTGCCCGGGGCCGGGCTGCGGCACGGGAACGTTTTCGATGGTCATGGGGGCGGCAAAGCTGGTGAGGACGAGGGCTTGCATGGGGTTCTCCTGTGGTTGATGCCCCAGTCTAGGCGGAGCCGGCGCAAAGAAAAACGGGGCGCGGCCCCATACACTATTTCGATATCGTGGATAATCATAGTCAAACAGGAGGAAATGCATGGACAGGCTGGAAGCGATGCAGGTGTTTTGCGCCGTGGTCGAGGCGGGCGGTTTCAGCAAGGCGGCGCAGCGCCTGGGCATTTCGACCTCGTCCGTGACGAACCAGGTGGCGGCGCTGGAAAAACACTTTGGCGTGCGCCTCTTGCAGCGCACCACGCGCAGCATGTCGCTGACGGCCGAAGGCCGGCAGTGCCATGCGCAGGCGCGCCAGATGCTGGCCGATATGGCCGCACTGGAGTCCAGTCTTGAACAGGCGGCCGGGAAACCCTCGGGCAGCTTGCGCGTGGATATGCCCAGCAGCATCAGCCGCAACCTGGTGGCGCCCGCCTTGCCCCGTTTTACGGCCGCCTGTCCCGACATTTCCCTGCGCCTGACGGTCAGCGACCGCCTGGTCGACATGGTGGAAGAGGGCATCGACGTGATGCTGCGCATCGGCGAGCCGCAGGATTCGTCGCTGGTGGCGCGCAGCCTGCTGAAGATGGATTACCTGTGCTGCGCCTCGCCCGCCTTTGTGGCCCGGCATGGCCTGCCGCGCACGCCGCAGGAGCTGGACCAGTTTGCCTGCCTGCATTTCCTGTACCCGAAATCGCGCCAGGTGCGTCCGTGGCTGTTCCAGGCCAAGGAGGGAGAGGCGGGCGCTGCCGCGTATGCGCACACGCCGCCGGCCGCCCTGGCCTTCGACCATATCGAATCGATGATCGCCGCCGCCCAGGCCGGCTGCGGCATCGTGCAGGCGCTGTCTGTTTCCGTGCTGCGGCCGCTGCGTGAGGGCAGCCTCGTGCCCGTGCTGCAACCGTTCCGCACGCGCGGGCCGGACCTGTGGGCGCTGTTCCACCCGCGCCAGCTGCGCGCGGCCAAGGTGCAGGTGTTCGTGGAGTTTTTGGCGCAGATTATTGATGAAGGCTTTAATGAGAATTGATTATCAATTATAATGCAAGCCTATTGCATTGAATTGCCCATTGTCAGGAATCCCCATGTCCGTGTTTTTACGCCGCCCCGTGGCGCTCTTGCTGGCCGCCGCCAGCCCCTGGTCACTGGCAGTCGATGGTGCGCAGCCCGATGATGTCGTCACCGTCAAGGCCGAGCGCCAGCACTACCGCAGCCTGTCCGCCACGGGCGCCACCAAGACGGACGCCTTGCTGATGGACTTGCCGCAAAGTGTGCGCGTGCTGACCGGCGACCTGCTGCGCGACGCGGGCGTGACGACCCTGGCTGGCGCCCTGGACCTGGCCAGCGGTATTGCAAAACAAAGCCCGCTGGGCGGCCTGTGGGACAGCTACGCCATGCGCGGTTTCACGGGCGATCCGAATTTCGGTTCCGACTACATGGTCAACGGTTTCAGTTCCAGCCGCGGCTACAACGGCATGCGCGACGGCGGCAACACGCAAGCCGTCGAAGTGCTGAAAGGCCCGGCCTCCGCCCTGTACGGCCGGGGCGAGCCGGGCGGCACCGTGAATATCACGACGAAAAAACCGAAGTTCGCGCCTGAATACAGCGCCGATGTTTCTCTCGGCAGTTTCCAGACGCGCCGCGCCGCGCTGGACTTGACAGGACCCTTGAGCGACACCATCGCCTATCGCCTGAACGCGGCGCATGACGAAGGGCACAGCTTCCGCGATACGGTGAAGGTCGAGCGCAGCCTGTTTGCTCCGTCCTTCCTCTGGCTGGTGGGCGAGCACACGACCGTGTCGTATGAAATCGAAGCCGTGCGGCAGCGCGCGCCGTTTGACCGTGGCATCGTCGCCGTGAATGGCAGGCTGGGGGCGGTGCCAGTGTCGCGCTTCCTGGGCGAGCCGGCCGACGGCCCCATGACGGTCAAGTCGCTGGGACAGCAGCTGTTCATCCATCACGCGCTGTCCGACGACTGGACGGTGCAGGCGGGCGCTTCCTACCGCGACAGCGAATTGCGCGGTTATTCGACCGAGGCGAGCAAGCTGCTGGCCGATGGCCGCACCTTGCAACGCCAGCGCCGCCACCGCGATTTCTCGGCCACCGACGTGTCGGCACGCGTTGAAGTACTGGGCAAGTTCAGGACGGGCGCGTTGGCGCACGAGGTGCTGGCCGGCGTCGACGCCTATCATTTCGACGACCACCGGGTGCAGCTGCGCCGCAATCCCTCGGCCGCGAATGCCTATGCCATCGACATTTTCAATCCCGTGTATGGCGGCAAGGCCGATCCGCTGGCCTTGGCCGTCGACACGCAGGAAGGGCAAAAGGCGCAGGGACTGTATGCGCAGGACCAGATCGACCTGGGCGCGCAATGGAAGGCGCTGGTCGGCGTGCGCCGTGATAGCTACACGCAGGACGTGACGAATAATCGCCTGCACGTGAGCAACCGCCAGTCGCTGTCGGCCACCAGCCCGCGCGCGGGCCTCGTCTACCAGCCGTCGAAGGCGTGGTCGCTGTATGCGAGCGCGGCCAAGGGTTTCCGGCCCAACAGCGGCATCAGCATAGCCAACCAGGCGTTTCCCGCAGAGCGCAGCCGCTCGTATGAGCTGGGCGCCAAGCTGGAAACGGGCAAGCTGACGGGCACCGTGGCCGTGTACGACATCCGCAAGAGCAATGTGCTGACGACGAATCCCGCCAACACGGATTTCGCCGTTGCGGCGGGCGAGGTGGGCAGCCGGGGACTGGAGCTCGACGTGTCGGGTGAAGTGGAGCGCGGCTTGCGCGTCTCGGGCGCCTATGCCTACACCAACGCCACCGTTACGCGCGGCGACAATACGATCGTGACGGGCAGCCGCTTCGCCAATGTGCCGCGCCACAGCGCCAACCTGCTGGCCACGCAGCAATTCGCGCTGGGCACGGGCACGGCCAGCGTGGGCGGCGGCGTGCAATACGTGGGCGAGCGCCTGGGCGACGTCGCCGTCAGCAGCAAATTTACCCTGCCGGCCTATACGACGGCCAAACTGCTGGCGTCTTATTCGCCGACGGCGAAACTGCGCCTGGCCCTGAACGTGGAAAACCTGTTCAACCGCAGCTATTATGCGAGTTCCTACAGCCAGCTGTGGGTGGCGCCGGGGGCGGAGCGTACGGTGACGGTGAATGCGCATTACAGGTTTTGATGTATTCCCCCAACAGCAAAGTGCTGGGGGCGGACCTTAAGGTCCGACCCCAGTTTCTGCCGTTGGGGTACGCACGCGACTCTTACCCTTACATTAAAAATGAATAAATGACTGTTTCCCTGACTTCCCCCGCCACCCTGCGCACCCGCATCGCCGTCATCGACGTCATGCGTGGCCTCGTCATGCTGATCATGCTGTTCGACCATGTGCGCGAAACGTTCTTTCTGCATCACCAGGTCAGCGACCCCATGGATGCGGCCCACGTCGACCCGGCCCTGTTCTTCACGCGCCTGGCCGCCCACGTGTGCGCGCCCATGTTCGTCTTTTTGACGGGTTTGTCCGCCTGGCTGTATGCGCATCCGGCCGCCGGTCCGCGCAATGCCAGCGGTTTCCTGTTCAAGCGGGGCTTGCTGCTCGTCGTGCTGGAACTGGTGTTCGTCAATTTTGCCTGGATGGGTACTTTCACGCCGGCGATCCTGTATCTGCAGGTGATCTGGGTCATCGGCCTGGCCATGATGGCGCTGGCCGTGCTGCACAAGCTGCCGTTGAAAGTGCTGGTCGTGCTGGGCGTGGCGATCAGCGCCGGCCAGCATTTGTTTACCTGGCTGCACGCGGAAGAGGGTAGCCTTGGCTACTATCTGCTGACGGTATTGCTGCAACGCGGTTATCTGGTGGCCGATGGCGCCATGAAGATCAAGGTCAGCTATCCGCTGTTGCCGTGGATAGGCGTGATCGTGCTCGGCTATGCGGCCGGGCCCCTGTATGCACGGGGGCTGTCCGCTGAAGGACGCCGTCGCTTGCTGCTGGCGCTGGGCGGTGGCAGCTTGCTGCTGCTGGCCGTGCTGCGCGGCTTGAATATCTATGGCGAAACCTTGCCGTGGCTGGCCGGCGACACGGCCTTGCGCACGGCCATGAGCGTGCTGAACTTCACCAAGTATCCGCCGTCGCTGGACTTCCTGCTGTTCACTCTGGGCCTGGGCTTGCTGGGCATGGCCTGGCTGGAAAGCGTCGATAACTGGTTTACGCGCGCTTGCGCCACCTTTGGCGGCGCGCCCATGTTTTACTATTTGCTGCACCTGTATCTGCTGCTGGCCATCGGCATCACCTTGACGGCTGTGCTGGGCGCCAACCATGGCAACCGTTATGGCGTCGAGCACATCTGGCAAGTGTGGCTGATCGCGCTG
Organism: Janthinobacterium sp. Ant5-2-1; assembly: GCF_001445815.1. Lineage (NCBI taxonomy): Bacteria > Pseudomonadati > Pseudomonadota > Betaproteobacteria > Burkholderiales > Oxalobacteraceae > Janthinobacterium > Janthinobacterium sp. Ant5-2-1. Next base: position 58,242 of record NZ_LNCE01000072.1, read on the forward strand.
GCCCTGATGCCCGTGCTGTACTTTCCTTGCCGCGCGTTCGCCAATTACAAGCGCACGTCGAAGCAGGCGTGGGTGCGCTACTTCTAAGCTCGCCTACTTGCAGTACAGCCTGTCAATGCTGTGCGACGATGCCAAGTAATGCCGCGTCTGCCACCCGATGGCCACCCGGTAGGCGCACGGTGGATCGAGCGCCACGTTGACGGGGAAGCCGCCATTGTTGCCTGATAAGTGAGGCCCGCCCGCGCCGCCGCGGAACAGGTAATTGCTCGGTGGCGGTGGCGGGGTGAAGCTGGCGGCCGGCAGCGGTGGCGGCGGGTGCGTGATGCCATTGTTGTTGGAAATCGTGATATTGAAAAAGCGCAGATGCGGGTGGTCGATCGTGTACAGGATATGCACGAGGCCGCCGGCGATGGGGTTGCAGGCATTGCTGCGCAGCTCTTCCAGGTCCAGCGCCACGATGACGGGCGAGTTGTCGAAGACGATGGAATCGAGTCCGTCCGTGGCCACGAGCGCCAGGCTGACGCCGTCGCGCACCTCGAAGCCCAGGCGGTAGCGGCGTATCGGTTCGCTCTCGGCCGCCGTCAAGCTGCGCCCCGCGTCGAGGATGGGCAAGCCGCCCGGCAGCTTGGCCGGGTGCAGACTGGTGATGGCCGGCGTATTCACGGTCAGCAAGTCAAACGTGCGCAGGAAGATGTTGGGCGCCACATTGACGATGGCCGTCGTGCCGTCGCGCATGTCCACGGTGACGGGCTTGCCGTCCACCCGTATCCAGCCGCCCGGTTTCAAATCGCCCGCATCGATGATGACGGGCGCCGAATCGCCGAGGCCCAGACCGTTCGTATAAAACACATAGCCGACGTGCGTGCCGAGCACTTGCGTCAACGGCGCCAGATTGGCGGGCGCCACCGAGGGGATGGCGGCCGGGTCGTCGCTGCCGCCGGGCCAGGTCCATTCGCCGATGAGAAAACGGTATTCCAGCGGGTTGGCGGGAATGGCGCTGTTGCGCAGCGGACAATTGCCCTTCAGGGTGACGCCGCCGGCGAACACATACGAGGCGCCGGGGCCGCCCGCATAGCCTTGCGCGGAAAAGCCTGCCAGCGAGGGAAACGGATGGATGTCGAAGATTTCCACCTGCTGCCAGTGGGGCACGCCTTCCACGTCCGGCGGCAAGACTTCTTTCGAGCACAATTCCACGCAGAAGCAGTGACCCACGTTTTCGCGCCCTGGCTGGCGGCCGTTGGCCTGCGTTTCCGACAGGATGGGGACGCTGCCCAGCTGCGCCGTGAAATACACGTCGGGGCCGCTGGCGAATTCCACGTTGATGAATGGAGAGAAAGGCGTCAAGGTGAAGTCGGACGTCAGGTAATCGATGCGGAAGTGCCCGCTGGCGTCCGTCACCGCGACACCGAGCGCATCGTCCTGCAGCCAGTCGGCGTCGAACGCCCGCACGGTGGCGCCCGCGATGGGCGCGTGGGGAGCGTCGCAGGTGCGCAGCCGGCCGCAGATGGTCCAGGCGCCGAAGCGGGCGCGCACGAGGCACCAGAAGCGTTGCGGCAGGCAATAGTCCCAGATGGCGAGGAAGTCGTTCTCTACCTGGCGCCAGCGGGGCTGGATGGTGGTGATGGAAAATTGCAGCGGCACGGGGTCTTTCGGCCCCGGTTTCAACCGCGGCACGGTAGGGCACAGGATATCGACTTCCACGGCCTCGCCCCGGTAATCGCCTGCCAAGGTGAAACTGTAGTTCCCGTCCTCGTCCGTGCGCGCTTCGGCCAGCAGGAACGGTGCTTTCGCCTGCACTTCCTCGTCGGTGAGGATGGCGAAGGTTTCCTTGGCGCTGGCCATGGCCAGAGCCGTGACGTTTTGCGACTCGCGCGGCCGGTACAGGCGCACGATGACGTGCGACAAGGCTTCAGGACACTCGGCACAGATCAGGCCGCACAGCTTGCCCCGCAGGATATAGGCCATGATGGCTCCCTTGCTGATGTGGACGGCGCGCCGCTCGGAATGGGGGCGCTGTTACCAAGCTAGCAAATGAGCAGCCGTCGGGCTTGATCTGGCTTAAACCTGCTTTCTATTTAATCAGCGCCAATACCTCGCGGAAACGCGGGTGCTTGCAGTCCCGCAGCCATTCGAAGGCCAGCATTTCCACCGTCACCAGATGGGCGCCCAGCTTGCCCAGGCGGGCCAGCGCCGCGTCGCGGCTGGCCCCCTGGCGCGAACCGACGGCATCGATGGCGATGATGACCTCGTACCTCAGCTCCAGCAGGCCGATGGCCGTCTGCAGCATGCACACATGGGCTTCGCACCCCGTGACGACGATCTGTTTGCGCCCTGGCGGCAAGATGTCCTGCAAGCCATCGAAACAGGCGCCGAAATGCGTCTTGTGCAAGGTCCGTTCGCACAGGGCGGCGATCTCTTCCACGTTCGGCCCCAGTCCCTGGCGGTTCTGTTCCGTGCCCAGCACGGGCACGTCGAGCAGCCGGGCAATCTTTGCCAGGCGCAGGTTTTGCGCCAGCACGAGGCCCGCATCGTGGATGGCCGGCATCAAGCGGCCTTGCAGGTCGACAATGACCAGAACGGCCTGGTTCGCATCCATCAGCATGGCGTTCTCCTTATTAGTATGTGGCGACAGTGTAGCGCGCGGCAGCGTGCTCAAGCTGGCCAGCTGGGCGTGGCCGTTTCGCCCATCAGATAGGCGTGATTCAAATCGATGGCGCTGCGCAGGTAGTTCCACAGGGCGCTGACCCGGGCGATATTGCGCCGTTCGCTCGGCGAGATCATCCAGAAGGCGCGCAGCAGGTCGATCTCGCCGTCGAGCACGGGCACCAGTTCGTTCGACTGCTGGGCCACGAAGCAGGGCAGGATCGCCAGCGCCTGGCCCGCGCGCGCCGCGTGGTACTGGGCGATGACGCTGGTGCTGCGAAACGCGCGCAGGGAATCGGGCGCCACGTTGTCCATGTAGCGCAGTTCCGAACTGAAGACCAGGTCGTCCACGTAGCCGATGATCGGGTGCTGCGCCAATTGCGCCACGCTGGTGATCGGCGCGTGGCGCGCCAGGTAGCCCGGCGTGGCGTACAGTTTCAGCCGGTAGTCGGACAGCTTCGTCACGACATACGGGCCGGACAGGGGGCGCTCGATGGAAATGGCCACGTCCGCCTCGCGTTTGGACAGGCTGACGAAACGGGGCACGGCGATCAAGTCCACGCTGATGTGCGGATAGCGGCCGCAAAACTGCGCCAGGTGGGGCGCCAGCACGATGGCGCCGAAGCCCTCGGTGGCGCCCAGGCGCACCTGGCCCGACAGCAGCCGGTTATGTTCGCCCAACTCTTCGGTGGCGGCAAACACCGTGCTTTCCATCGTTTCCGCGTATTCCATCAGGCGGTGGCCCTCGGGCGTCAGCTGGTAGCCCACGTAGTTGCGGTCAAACAGCTGCGTGCCCACCTGCTCCTCGAACTTGCGCATGCGCCGCGACACGGTGGAATGGTCGATGCCCAGCTTTTTCGCCGCATCGACGAGGCCGGCGCTGCGCGTCAGTTCCAGGAAGACCCGTACATTGTCCCAATCGAGCATGGCTTATCCTCTCTGTGCATTTTTGCAAAGGAATTATGCATTAATTTCACTTGAGCGCATATTTTTACACATGCAGAATGCATCTAAACATATAAGAAAACCATCCACCTGGAGACACGCATGAAAAAAACCGTTCTGGCCATGGGCGCGCTGGCGCTCACCCTGTCCTTTGGCGCGCACGCGCAGATTTCCGATGGCGTCGTCAAGGTCGGCATCCTGACCGACATGTCCGGCCCGTATTCGGCCATGGGCGGGCGCGGCTCCGTCGTCGCCAGCCAGATGGCCGTCGAGGATTGTTTGAAGGCCGAATGCAAGGGCATGAAGATCGAGATCCTGTCGGCCGACCACTTGAACAAGGCCGACATCGCCGCCTCCAAGGCACGCGAATGGATAGACCGCGACAAGGTCGACGCCATCGCCGATCTGACCAACTCCTCGGTGGCCCTGTCCGTGCAAAAGCTGATGAAGGAGAAGGGCGGCATCGCCATGTTCAGCGGCCCGGCCACGGGACGCCTGACGAATGAAGACTGCTCGCCGAACGGCTTCCACTGGATGTTCGACACGTATTCGCAGGCGGCCGGCACGGCGGCCGCGCTGACCAAGCTGGGGCAGAAATCGTGGTACTTCGTCACCGTCGATTATGCGTTCGGCCACTCGCTGGAAAAAGACGCCAGTGAAGTCGTCAAGCGCAATGGCGGCACCGTGGTGGGCGCCGTGCGCCATCCGCTGAACGCCTCGGATTTCTCGTCCTTCCTGGTGCAGGCGCAAGGCTCGAAAGCGCAGGTGATCGGCCTGGCCAACGGCGGCGCGGACACGGTGTCGGCCATCAAGCAGGCGCGCGAATTCCGTATCGGCAGCGGCAAGGACCAGCGCCTGGCCGCCTTGCTCGTGTTCCTGTCCGACGTGCATGCGCTGGGGCTGGAAACGGCCCAGGGCCTCGTCTACGCGGACGGCTTTTACTGGGATTACGATGACCGCAGCCGCGCGTTTGCCAAGCGTTTCGAGGCGCTCAACAAGGGCGCCAAGCCGACCATGGTGCAGGCGGGCGTGTATTCGAGCGTCTACCACTACCTGAAATCGGTGGCGGCGGCGAAAAGCGACGACTCGAAGATCGTCGCCCAGAAAATGCGCGAACTGCCGATCAAGGACGCCGTCATGAACAACGCCTCGATCCGCCCCGATGGCCGCGTCATCCACGACATGTACCTGGTGCAGGTGAAGACCCCGGCCGAATCGAAAGGCGCGTGGGACTACCTGAAAGTGCTGTCGACCATCCCCGCCGACCAGGCGTTCAAGCCGATGGATGCGGCCGCGTGCAACCTCGTTAAAAAATAATCACGGAGCCAAACAAATGAACCAAGCCCTCACCCAAGTCCCTACAGTCCCCCTGCACATCGCCGGCAAGCACCATGCGTCAAGCAGCACCGAATGGCGCGACGTCATCAACCCGGCCACGCAGGAAATCGTCGCCAAGGTGCCGTTTTCCACGCCGGACGAAGTCAACCTGGCCGTCGCCACGGCCAAGGAAGCCTTTAAAACCTGGCGCAACACGCCGCTGGCCGCGCGCATGCGCATCATGCTCAAATACCAGCACCTGATCCGCGAAAACATCGGTACTTTAGCCGAACTGATCACGCGCGAACACGGCAAGACCTTGCCCGACGCGGAAGGGGAGGTGATGCGCGGCCTGGAAGTGGTGGAACACGCGTGCTCGATCGCCACCCTGCAGCTGGGCGAGATCGCGGAAAACGCGGCCACCGGTGTCGATGTCTACAACATCTACCAGCCGCTGGGCGTGGGCGCCGGCATCACGGCCTTCAACTTCCCCGTCATGCTACCGTGCTTCATGTTCCCCATCGCCATCGCCTGCGGCAATACCTTTGTATTGAAACCGTCGGAGCAGGATCCGTCCTCGTCGATGTACCTGGTTGAACTGATGTACCAGGCGGGCTTGCCGGCCGGCGTGCTGAATGTCGTGCATGGCGGCGCGGACGTCGTCAACATGCTGTGCGACCATCCCGACATCAAGGCCGTGTCCTTCATCGGTTCCACCCATGTGGGCACGCATGTGTACCGCCGCGCCAGCGAATCGGGCAAGCGCGCGCAATCGATGATGGGTGCGAAAAACCATTGCGTGGTGCTGGCCGACGCCAACAAGGAGCAGGCGATCAATAACCTGATCGGCGCCGCGTTTGGCGCGGCCGGCCAGCGCTGCATGGCCAATTCCGTCGTGGTGCTGGTGGGCGAAGCCCGCTCCTGGCTGCCGGAAATCGTCGCCCGCTCGCAAGCGCTGAAAGTGGGGCCGGGCAGTGACCGCACGGCGGACCTGGGACCGATGGTGTCGAAAGCGGCCATGCAGCGGGCGGAAAAACTGATCCAGGCAGGCGTCGAGGAAGGTGCGCAGCTGCTGCTCGACGGCCGCGGTCACAAGGTGGCGGGCTACGAAGGCGGCAACTTCATGGGGCCGACGATTTTCTCGAAGGTGGCCGCATCGAACTCCGTCTACACGCAGGAAATCTTCGGCCCCGCCATGTGCGTCGTCGAAACGGATACGCTGGACCAGGCCATCGCCTTCATCAACGCCAATCCGAACGGCAACGGCACGTCGATCTTCACCTCGTCCGGCTGGGCGGGGCGCAAATTCCAAAATGAGATCGACGTGGGGCAGGTGGGCATCAACGTGGCCATCCCCGTGCCCGTCGCCTACTTCAGTTTCACTGGCTCGCGCGCGTCGAAGCTGGGCGACCTGGGCCCGAACGGCAAGCAGGCGCTGTATTTCTGGACCCAGACCAAGACCGTCACGGCGCGCTGGTTCGCCCCGGACGATGGCGGCAGCGGCGTCAATACCACCATCTCGATGAAATAAGGGGCTGCCATGGCGACCAACATCGTTTTCATCGGCCTGGGGAACATGGGCTTGCCCATGGCGCAAAACCTCGTGCGGGCGGGCCATGCGGTGACGGGTTTTGACCTGGTGCCGGCCAGCGTGCGGCAGTTTGCGGACGGCGGTGGCCTCGTGTCCGATGACCAGGCGGCGGCGATCCAGGCCGCCGACATCGTCATCACCATGCTGCCGGCCAGCCGCCACGTGCTGGGAGCCTACCTTGGAGACACGGGCATCCTGGCGCAGGCGCGGTCCGGCACCTTGCTGATCGACTGTTCGACGATTTCCACCGAAGCGGCGCGCCAGGTGGGCCGCGCCGCGCAGGAGAAGGGCTTGCCCATGCTGGACGCGCCTGTTTCGGGCGGCACGGCGGGCGCCACCAACGGCACCTTGACCTTCATGGTGGGCGGCGAAGCCTCCGCGCTGGCGGCGGCACGGCCCTATCTGGACGTCATGGGCAAGGCCATCTTCCACGCGGGCGGCTCGGGTTGCGGCCAGACGGTCAAGATCTGCAACAACATGTTGCTGGGGATACTCATGATCGGCACGAGCGAAGCGATACGCCTGGGCGTGGCCAATGGCCTCGATCCAAAAGTGGTGTCGGACGTGATGGCGAAAAGCTCGGGCCGCAACTGGACCCTGGAGGTGTATAACCCGTGTCCGGGCGTGGCGGAAAATGTGCCCGCGTCGCGCGGCTACACGGGCGGCTTCGGCGTCGACCTGATGCTCAAAGACCTGGGCCTGGCCGTGGAAAGCGCGCTGGCCAGCGGAGCCTCCGTGCCGCTGGGCGCCTTGTCGCGCAATTTATATAGTTTGCACAGCAAGGCGGGATCGGGCGCGCTGGATTTTTCCAGCATCTACCAGATGCTGGGCGAGAAGGCTTAAGGCTGTTGCGCCTGCAGGGCGGCCAGTTCCGCCCTGGCTTTTTCCAGCTTGCCTTCCAGCTTGGCGATCTTCTTCGGCTGTTTATTCGCTTCCTGGGCCAGGCGTAGCGAACGCTCCGTCTGGTTCACCTTGGCCTGCGCCTTGACGATCTTCTTGTTGTGGCGTTCGACCAGGCTGCTGTCGCGGCAGTGGGCGTTGACTTCATCGAGCGCGCGCGTGAGGCCCGCGACCTTGTCGGACAGGCCCTGTTCCTGCGCCTGGCGCATTTCGCTGCGGATGCTTTCGCGCTTGGCGGCGCAGCCGGCCAGCTGGGTGTCTGCGGCGCTGGCGCCCACGGAGGCTGCGGCCAGCAGCAGGGTCAAGGCGGTGGTGGCAAGGCGGTTCATGGCGTTCCTGGGTAAGTGGTGAGCCCGTGCAATGTAAGCCCGGCGGCTTGCCCTGTCAAACTTCCCGTACTGTGCGCGCCTGTCTGGCGCGGCATCGGCTACCATGCGTGTTTTCTTCTTCCCGACACCGCCGCATGCCCCAGAAATTCCTCTTGCTGCTGCCTTTTCTGCTGCCGCTGCCTGCCCTGGCGCAAACCTCGCCCACCTTGCTCGACCTGCAGCTGATCGCCATCAAGGCACGGGCGGATGTGGCCAGCCATAGCCCGGAAAGTATCGCCGAGTTTGCCGAGACGCGGCGGCTGGCGGAAACGGGTGACCTGGAGGCACAGCTGGAACTGGCGCGCATGCTGCAGCTGGGCGTCGGCGCGCCGCAAGACACGGCGCAGTCGATGGCCTGGATACGCAATTCGGCCGAAGGCGGCTATGCGCCGGCGCAAGCGGCTTTGGGCTTGGCGTATACCGTGGGCGGCAAGGTGCCCATCGACCGCGTGCAGGGCGAGTACTGGCTGCGCAAGGGCGTGGCGCAGGGCAACGCCGAGGCGCAAACCATCCTGGCGCTGGAATTCATCGATGGCGACAGCAGTGCAGAAGAGCAGGCGCTGGCCATCACCTGGCTGAAGGCGGCGGCGAACGAGCAGCACTTTGTGCCCGCCTACAATGCGCTGGGTGAGCACCTGATGCGCGCCGCCACCGACGAGCAGGACCGCAGCGAGGCTTTCCACTGGTATGACCGATCGGCGCGTGAAAAGGAGCCGGCCGGCATGCGCAACCTGGCCCGCGCGCACGAGCTGGGCCTGGGCGTGAAACAGTCGGACAAGCTGGCCCTGGTCTGGTACGAGCGGGCGGGATGGAGCGGCGACGTGCCCGCCATGCGGCGCATGGTCGATGTGTACGTCAAGGGCGAACTGGGACAACAGGCGAATGCCGAAGACGCCGCCGAATGGCGCGGTAAATTGGCTGAAAAGGAAAACAAATGAAGACCATGCTGTTCATCTTGAGCCTGGCCTTGGCGCAGAGCGTGCTGGCGCAGCCAGCGTCCCTGCAAAAGCCGCGCCAGCATCCGGCGCTCGTGGAATTCGACATGTCCGGCCAGGACGCCATGCGCGCAAAGGTGCAGGCCGTGATCGACCGCCCGGCCGACCTGTCGCCAGAGAAGGTCGCGGCCTTCGACAAGACACGCGCCGCTGCGGAACGGGGCGACACGGCCGCGCAGCTGAAACTGGCGCAGATGCTGCACGAGGGCGAGGGCACGCCGCGCGACTATGACGCCGGCCTGGCCTGGATGAAGAAATCGGCCGAAGGGGGCTATGGCCCGGCGCAGGCTTTCCTGGGCGTGGCCTATACCTTGGGACAGGGCGTGCCGGTCGACCGCAAGCTGGGCGAATACTGGTCGCGCAAGGGCGCCGCGCAAGGCGTGGAACTGGCCAACTTCATGGTGGCCCAGCACTTTGAAAACATCCACAGCAGCCCGGAAGAACAGGCGCACGGGCTGCACTGGCTCAAATACTATGCCGAAAACGGCTTCATCCCCGCCTACAATGAAATCGGCTACCGTCTGATGATGACGGCGAAGGACGAGACGCAGCGCAAGGAAGCGTTCGGCTGGTATATGCGGTCGGCCAAGGCGCTCGATCCGTCGGGCTTGAACAATGTGGCCTATTCGTATGAAGTGGGGCAGGGCGCACGGCAGAGCGACGAGGCGGCCCTGGGCTGGTACGAGATGGCGGCCATCGCCAAAAGCCCGCCGGGGCAGACGGGTTTTGCGCGGCTGCTGGAGCAGGGCCGTGGCGGCCCGACCCGGCAAGGGCCGGCGCCCAAACCGTTTGAGTTGTACCTGCTGGCCGCAAAGCAGGGCGATGCTGAAGCCATCGAACGGCTGGTCAAGGTGTACGATAAGGGCGAGCTGGGACAGGCGGCCGATCCCGCGCAGGCCGCACTGTGGCGTGAAAAGCTCAGGCTGGCCAAGACTCCCTGACCAGGCATGACGGCGTGGAAACGGCATGCTATCATCATTGTTATCGATAACAATATCATGAGAGAACCATGAATCCCGATTTCCGCTCCAAGGCGACGCTCGAAGCGCACATCCTGCATACGATGCACTTTTATCACCCGCGCGCCATCGATGCGAGCGGCGGCTTTTACCACTTCTTCCTCGACGATGGCACCGTGTACGACGCCAGCACGCGCCACCTGGTCAGCAGCACGCGCTTCATCTTCAATTACGCCATGGCCTACCGCCATTTTGGCGGCGACGAATACCAGGCGGCCCTGCGCCACGGCGTGGCCTTCTTGCGCGACGCGCACCGCGACCCGGCCACGGGCGGCTATGCCTGGCAACTGAAATGGCAGGACGGCGTCAAGACAGTCGAAGACGGCGCCAACCACTGCTACGGCCTCGCCTTCGTGCTGCTGGCCTATGCCCACGCCTTGCAGGCGGGCATGACGGAAGCGCGCGCCTACCTGGACGAAACGTTCGAATTGATGGAACAGCGCTTCTGGCTGCCCGAACACGGCCTGTACGCGGACGTGGCCAGCGCCGACTGGTCTGCTCTGGATGGCTACCGTGGCCAGAACGCCAACATGCATGCGTGCGAAGCGATGCTGGCCGCGTTCGAGGCGACGGGCGAGGCGCGCTATCTGCACCGCGCCGAGACGCTGGCGCACAATATCACGGTGCGCCAGGCGGGCCTGGCAAACGGCATGATCTGGGAACACTACACGCCCGATTGGGCTATCGACTGGGATTACAACCTGCACGACAAGAGCAATATCTTCCGCCCGTGGGGCTACCAGCCCGGCCACTTCACGGAGTGGGCCAAGCTGCTGCTGATCATGGAGCGCCACGCCAAGTTCATGGCCGGTCCGTCCGACTGGCTGCTGCCGCGCGCGCGCGAACTGTACGACACGGCCCTGGCCAAGGCCTGGGACGGCGCGCATGGCGGCATCCATTACGGCTTCGGCCCGCAAGATGAAATCTGCGACGGCGACAAATACTTCTGGGTGCAGGCGGAAAGCTTCGCCGCGGCCGCCGTGCTGGCCGCGCGCACCGGGGACGAGGCCTACTGGCAAAGCTACGACAAGATCTGGGACTACAGCTGGCAGCACTTCGTCGACCATGAACATGGCGCCTGGTACCGCATCCTGACGCCCGAGAACCAAAAAATCAGCAAGGAGAAAAGCCCGGCCGGCAAGGTCGATTACCACACCATGGGCGCCTGCTATGAAGTGTTGAACGTGATTGGCGGTGCGGCATGAGCGCCTCTTTTCCAACTTTTGTGTCGGCCGGCGAAGCGCTGACGGACATGCTGCGCACGGGCCCTGACACGTGGAGCAGCCAGGTGGGCGGCTCGACCTGGAACGTGGCGCGCGTGATGGCGCGCCTGGGCGTGCCCAGCGCCTTTGCGGGCGCCGTCAGCCGCGACGTCTTCGGCGATGCGCTGGCCGCTGCCACCGACGTGGCGGGGCTTGACATGCGCTTCCTGCAGCGCCATGCGAAGTCGCCGCTGCTGGCCATCGTGCATGAACTGCATCCGCCCACGTATTACTTCATCGGCGACGACAGCGCCGACCTGCATTTCGACGCGGCGCTCTTGCCGGCCGGCTGGATGCAGGGTGCGCAATGGGTGCATTTCGGCGGCATCAGCCTGGCGCGCGAACCGCTGGCGGGCAAGCTGGTGGCGCTGGCGCAGGAACTGAAGGCGGCTGGCGTGAAAATCAGCTACGACCCGAATTTCCGCATCATGATGGATGAGCGCTACGACGCCACCCTGCGCCGCATGACGGAGCTGGCCGACGTGATCAAGGTGTCCGATGAAGACTTGGCGGGCCTGTTCCGCCATGGCGACATCGATGGCGCGTTTGCCATGCTGCGCAGCTGGAATCCGCACGCCACGTATTTGTATACGCGCGGCGCGCAGGGCGCGGCCCTGTTCCAGGGCGAACGGACATGGCAGGCGGCGCCGCCCGTCATCGAGGTGGTCGACTCGGTGGGGGCGGGCGACGCCAGTATCGGCGGCTTGCTGTACAGCCTGATGTACCGCCCGGATGCCGACGGCGGCCAGCACTTGCGCTTTGCCGTCGCGGCCGGCGCGGGTGCCTGCCTGGCGGCCGGTGCCGCGCCGCCTTCGGTGGAGCTGGTGCAGTCGCTCGAGACACGCACGGTCGTCAGTTAAGTCAGCTTGGGCTGATCTGCATCAACAAGGTAGCCACGTTTGGGCTTGGCCTACCTTGTCGTAAGCCGTGCTCCTACATGGCCGCCGCAGGGCGCTGTCTAGAATGTGCACTTCATGTGTACAACTGGAGACAACATCATGGCCACCCAATCACCTCAGGCAGCTTCCGTTTCCCAAACACAGGCAGGCATGCCGGATATGGACGCGATCGAGCTGCTGACGCAAGATCATCAAACCGTCAAAGAACTGTTCGAACAGTATGAGGGCCTCAGCGACCGTTCGCTCGTCAGCAAGCGCAAGCTGGCCCTGAAAATCTGTGAGGAACTGAGCAAGCATGCGATGGTGGAAGAAGAAATCTTCTATCCCGCCGTGCGCGACGCCAGCCGTTCGAACGAAGATTTGATCGATGAAGCCACCGTCGAGCACGCATCAGCCAAGGAGCTGATCGCGCAAATCGTCGCCATGGCGCCCGGCGAAGACTTGTATGACGCCAAGGTCAAGGTCCTGTCCGAGCAAATCGATCACCACGTGCTGGAAGAGGAAGGCGAGATTTTCCCGCGCGCGCGCGACGCGGAAATCGACCTGGAAGCCATGGGCAGCCAGATCGCGGCGCGCAAGGCGGAAATCGAGCTGCCCGACATGCAGGCGTGAGCGCAATGGATGCGCGTGGCTAGCGCGCGCGTCCCGTCGATGCGCGTTCCATCAAGGTAAACGCCATCAAATGATGCGTGGCCGTCGCCGTTTCGCCGGCGCGGCGCTGGCGGATTTCGTCGATGACGAGACTGACGGCGGCGCGCGCCATGTCGGCGATGGGCTGGTGGATGGTGGTCAGCTCGGGCCAGACGGTGGTGGCGACGGGCGTGTCGTCGAAGCCGCACACGCTCAATTCCGCCGGCACCTGCAAGCCCATGCCGTGCGCCACGGCCAGGGTGGCGGCGGCCATGTCGTCGTTGCTGGCGAAGATGGCGCTCGGGTGCGGTGCCTGCGCCAGCAGCTGGCGCGCCGCGTCCAGCCCCGAACGATACGTAAAGTAACCTTGCGCCACCCTGTGCGGCGCCACTGGCAAGCCCGCTTCCCGCATGGCGTCCTCGAAGGCCTGGCGGCGCAGCAGGGCGGGCGTGTGCGCCGGGTCGCCTTCGACGAAGCCGATGTCGCGGTGGCCCAGCGCAAGCAAGTGGCGCGTCATGGCCAGCGCGCCTTCATAGTCGTCGATGCGCACGGCCGAGACGCCGGGCGAGGGACGCGCCGTGGCCACGGCGATGGCGGGGATGCCCATGGTATTGAGTTGCGCCAGCACGGCGGGCGAATCGCACAGGGGCGGCGGCACGAGGATGCCGTCCACGCCGGCCGCCACCAGGCAATCGATGCCGGCGCGCTGGCTGTCCTGGTCTTCGCAACGCTCGAGCAGCAGCTGGCCGCCGCCCTGGCGGCACTGGTCCATGGCGCCGACGAGAAATTCGCTGAGAAAGGCCGCGCTGGGGTTGCTGTATAGCAGGCCGATGCGCAGGGTGCCCGTGCGGGCCGCTCTGGCCGCCAGGTTGGGCTGATAGTGCAGGCTGGCGATCGCCGCCTCGACCTTGTCGCGCGTGGCCGTGCTGACGCTGGCGCGCCCGTTGATCACGCGCGATACCGTCATGGCCGATACGCCGGCCACGCGCGCCACGTCGTGCACGGTGGCCCCGCTGGCGGTGTCTGGTGCGGCGTGCGCCGCCTTATTCGAGGTGGCCACCGAATTTCAGCTTGCCGCTGATGCGCATGCCGTGCAATTGGCCTTCTTCCAGCTCGGCGGCGCTGGTGCGTTGCGCCGTGTCGCGCCGCGCCAGTCCCACCGACAGGATATCGAGCATCATCAGCTGCAGCAGGCGCACGATCATGGGCACGAAATTAAGGTTGCCTTCCGGGTGGTTCAAGGTCAGCAGCACGTCGGCCAGCTTGGCCAGCGGCGAACCGCTGGCCGTGATCGCCAGCACGCGCGCGCCGCAGCCCTGCGCCACCTTGACGGTGCGCAGCAGGTCGGGCAGGGCGCCCGAGCGGGAAATGACCAGCGCCACGTCGCCCGGTTTCAGCATGGCGGCGCTCATTTCCTGCGCCTGCGGGTCGGCAAAGAAGCTGCTGACGATGCCCAGGTTGAGCAGCTTGTGCTGCATGTCGTCGGCCACCACGCGGGCGCTGCCCACGGCCAGCAGCTCCACGCGCTGCGCGCTGCGCAGCAGTTCGATGGCCGCCGTCAGCGCCTTCACGTCGAGCATGTCGCGCATGGCCAGCGCGGCCGAGGCATTGTTGCCCAGCACCTTGCGCGCCAGTTCGGCGTCGGAGTCCGAGATCTCCACATGGCAGTGGGCCACCGTGATGGCGCCGCCCGTCAGGCCGGATGCCAGCTTCAATTTGAAGTCGGCCAGGCCCTGCACGCCGATCGAACGGCAAAAACGCATCACGGTGGGCTGGCTCACGCCCACCCGCTGGGCGATTTCCGCGATCGGCAGGGTCAGCATGGCGTTCGGTTCCTTCAGCACCCAGTCGGCCACCTTGCATTCCGATGGGCTCATGCGCCCGCGCGCCTGGCGCACGGATTCGAGCACGGGCGCGCCGGTATGGGCGCGCTTGAGCTTTTGCGCCAGGATGGCGGCGATGCCCAGGAAAGTCGGCAGTTCAGCCGTGATCAGGAAGGTGGGAATCTGCGCCAGGTATTCGTTCAGGCGGCCCTTTTGCTCGAAGCGGGCGCGGAACTGCGACTGTTCGAACAGGGGCCCCAGGCGCGGCACGATGCCTCCGCCTATATAGATGCCACCCAGCGCGCCCAGGGTCATGGCTACGTTGCCGGCGATGGAGCCGAGGATGGCGCAAAAGCAGTCCACCGCTTCCAGGCACACGTCGCATTCATTGTTCAGGGCGCGGCTGGTGATGTCGGCCGCCAGCAGCGGCGGCGCATCGGGCTTGCCGGCGCGCTCGGACAGGGCGCGGTAGATCAGTTCCAGCCCCCGTCCGGAAGCGAGACGTTCGGCCGAGACGTGCGACAACTCGCGCCAGGCGAAGGACAGCACGTCCATCTCGCGCTGGTCGCAGGGGGCGAAGCTGACGTGGCCTCCTTCGCTGCCCAGCGCGATCCAGCGGTCTTCCGCGGGGATCATGCCCGACACGCCCAGGCCCGTGCCCGAACCGAGCAAGCCGATGACGCTGTCGGCGCGCGCCATGCCGCCGCCGATCTGCAGGCGCTGGTCGGGCCGCAGATAGGGCAGGGCCATGGCCAGCGCCGTGAAGTCGTTCACCACCAGCAGGGTGTCGAGGCCCAGCGCGGCGCGCATCGCCTCGATCGAGAAGAACCAGTGATGGTTCATCATGCGGATATTGTCGTCGTCGATGGGATTGGCGATGGCGATGGCCGCATGGCGCACGCGCGCCGAACCGGCGGCGCGCGCCTCGCCGCTATCCATATAGGCGGTGATGGCGTCTAGCAGCGAAGCGTAGTCGTCGCAGGGCAGCACGGCTACCGCTTCCAGGTGGCCCTGGCGCGTTTCCAGCACGAAGCGGGCATTGGTGCCGCCGATGTCCGCCAGCAGGCGCGGCCCTTCACTGAAACGCTCCGCCGGATCGCTGCCTGCTACTTCCATTTTTTCATCAATTTTCATGGCGGTGCCTAGTCTCGTATGCGTGCACGGTCATGGCCGCGCACTGTCGTTATGGCAAAAACCAAGGATTTTAATTCGTATACGTGCCGCGTGCCGAAAAATGCGGGTTGCCTGCGCAAATGCTTTTCCATAGTGCCAGATGCGGTGGCGCCAGCGGGAAAAACAGGGCAGTCAACTCGCCTGTCGGTACGCAAATAAAGTGTCGCAGAGTAGTCGTAGGATTACAACATAATATGTTGATATTTGTTCGTAGTATAGTTACTATGTCCCTGCTGGAAAGAATTCTGGCCAGTACATTCGGCCACGAATGACTAGATAAAAAATAACTACTGAGGAGACTTACCATGCTGCATCGCAACATGTTGAAGGCCGTGTTGAAGACACTGCCGGCTGCCATCGTCTTAGCCATCGCCAGCGGTTCCGCTGCCGCCGATCCAATGTACCCATCCGACTCCGAAGGCTTCCACGGCTACTTGCGCGCTGGCGCCGGCAGCAATACCTCGGGCGACGGCGGTTCGCAAGGCTGCTTCGGTCTCGGCGGCAATACCATGAAATATCGTCTGGGCAATGAGTGCGACGCCTACACGGAATTCGGCTACACCAAGTCCGTCGCCAAGTCCGGCGGCGTGAACTACCTGGCCACGATTTGGGTCAACGCCTACGCGCCAAACTCGGATTTCGGCGACAACAAGCTGGGCATCGTCAAAGCCTATGTCGAAGCGCAGGGACTCGATTTCCTGAACGGCGGCACGGCCTGGATCGGTAAACGCTTCTACTACCGTCCTGACATCCACATGCTGGATCTGCAATACATCAACATGAACGGCACGGGCGCCGGCCTGGACCGCATTCCTGCCGGTCCTGGTAAATTCTCGTATGCCTTCTTCAAGGACAACGACATCAACGACCGCAATGCCGACGGCACCATCCGTGGCACCAAGTCGGCCGTGCGCCAGAACTTCATCTACGGCGAAATCCCCGTCAATGAAAACGGCACCCTGGACCTGGCCGCGACCTACATCATCGGCGAAGGCAAGGACACCGACGCTTTTGGCGAAAAGCACAACGGCTGGCAGTTGTCGGCATTCCACCGTCAAGGCAAGGTATTTGGCGGCGGCAATACCTTCGGCGTGCAGTACGGCGTCGGTCCTGGCACGGGCAAGGGCGCGCAGTTCGGCGCGTCGGGCGACACCGGTTTCGGTTCGGACGTGAAACGCACGCGCATCTTCAATGACATGGCGATCCAGCCGATGGCCAACTTCGGCATGGAATTTGTCGCCCTGTGGCAAAAAGACGAGTCGAAAGCCACCGGTTCCTCGACCTGGACGTCGGTCGGCGTGCGTCCCGTGTACGCCTTCACCGACAACTTCAAACTGGTGGGCGAACTGGGCACGGACCGCGTGACGCAATCGGGCGGCCAGCCAGCCAAGCGCTTGACCAAGCTGACCATCGCACCGACGATCTCGGCCGGTCCTGGCCTGTGGTCGCGTCCTGAACTGCGCGCTTTCGTGACGTACGGCAAATGGAACGATGCGGCTACCGCCTCGGTCAACGCGTCGAACAACGGCGGCCCGATCTATAACAACAATACCAGCGGCACTTCCTACGGTTTCCAGGTAGAAACCTGGTTCTAAGTTTGCAGGCGTTGTAAGTCAAGTTCAACCTGGCGCATCCTTCGCGGATGCGTTTTTGGCGCCGTCCCGTGATATAAATGCAATGTAGTCATGTCATGGATCACGGCGCCGTCTTTACACCAAGATGATGCCCGTTTACAAGCGGGTCTGAGCACAAGAGCGCCGGTACAGGCGCAGATTTCACCTTTTTCGGCCCCCGTATGCCGAAGCCCCCTAAAAGCTTGATCAAAAAAGGAATGTGGAGATGAAACTGAAATTCAAGATTACCCAACTGGCCGCATTGACCACCCTGGCATTCGCTGGCAGCGCCTTTGCGACCGACGTGGAAGTGTTGCACTACTGGACCTCCGGCGGCGAAGCGAAGTCCGTGGGCCAATTGCAGCAAATCGTGAAGGAAAGCGGCTTCGGCTGGAAAGACTTCGCCGTGGCTGGCGGCGCTGGCGAAAACGCCGCGACCGCGCTGAAAACCCGTGTCATTTCCGGCAACCCGCCGACGGCCGCCCAGATCAAGGGCCCATCGATCCAGGAATGGGGCGCTGAAGGCGTGCTGGCCAATATCGATGATGCCGCCATTCCAGGCAAATGGGATGCCGTGCTGCCGAAAGTCGTCGCCGACATCATGAAGTACAAGGGCCACTACGTTGCCGCTCCCGTCAACGTCCACCGCGTCAACTGGATGTGGGTCAATCCGGAAGTGCTGAAAAAAGCCGGCGTGGCCACCACCCCGACGACCTGGGATGCGTTCTTCGACGCAGCCGAGAAAATCAAGAAATCGGGCGGCATCGCGATCGCCCACGGCGGCCAGCCTTGGCAGGACGCCACCGTGTTTGAATCCGTCGCGCTGGGCGTGGGCGGCACGGAGTTCTACAAGAAAGCCATCCTCAAGCTGGATCAGAAGGAATTGACCGGCCCGACCATGCTCAAGGTGTTCGACACCCTGGGCAAGGTCAAGACCTACATCGACAAGGATGCGGCAGGCCGCGACTGGAACCTGGCCACCGCCATGGTCATCAACAACAAGGCCGGCTTCCAGTTCATGGGCGACTGGGCCAAGGGCGAGTTCACGGCTGCAGGCAAGGTGCCGGGCAAGGACTACCTGTGCGTGGCCGCTCCTGGCACGGACAAGGCTTACACCTTCAACATCGATTCGTTTGCCATGTTCACGCAAAAGGATGCGAATGCGAAGAAAGGGCAGATCGCCCTGGCCAACGCCATCATGAATCCGAAGTTTCAGTCGATCTTCAACTTGAACAAGGGTTCCATCCCTGTGCGTTCCGGCGTATCGAAGGACAAGTTTGACGCTTGCGCCCTGAAATCGATGGAAGACATGGACGCCACCAACAAGACCGGCGGCCTGGTGCCGTCGTTCGCCCACGGCATGGCGCTGCCATCGGCCACGCAAGGCGCCGTGACCGACGTCATTGCCAAGTTCATGAACACCAACATGAGCTCGAAAGACGCGGTTGCAGCCTTGGCCAAAGCGGCAAAAGTGAAGTAATCACGACGGCGCTGGCACGCTCGCCGGCGCCCGCTGCATTGCATGCATCGCAGGCGTCCGCCCTGGCTTCGACCAGGCCGGCGCCACACGCAGTTCTCTCTACGGCTCTCCTATGTCCATACGCAAGCAATTCGACCGATGGATACCGCAGATGGTGTTGGGCCCCACGCTCATCGCCAGCCTGGTATTCGTCTATGGTTTTATCTTTTTGACCGGTTGGCTGTCGCTGACCGAATCGCGGCTGATGCCGAACTACGAGTTCGCCGGCCTGGTGCAATACGTCGAGCTGTTCGACAACGAGCGCTGGTGGACCTCGCTCAAGAACCTCGGCATCTTCGGTGTCCTGTTCATCGGTTGCAGCATCGCCATCGGCCTGTTCCTGGCCATCCTGCTGGACCAGAAAATCCGCGCCGAAGGCGCGTTGCGCGCCATCTACCTGTATCCGATGGCGCTGTCCTTCATCGTCACCGGCACGGCCTGGAAATGGATGCTCAATCCCAGCCTGGGCCTGGAAAAGGTCATGCACGACTGGGGCTGGACCTCGTTTACCTTCGACTGGCTGGTGAACTCCGACATGGCAATCTACACGGTGGTGATCGCCGGCGTATGGCAGTCGTCGGGCTTTGTCATGGCCCTGTTCCTGGCCGGCCTGCGCGGCATCGATGACGAGATCATCAAGGCGGCGCAAGTCGACGGCGCATCCTTGCCGACGATCTACTGGCGCATCGTGATTCCCGCCATGCGTCCCGTGTTCTTCAGCGTGCTGCTGATCCTTGCGCATATCGCCATCAAGAGCTTCGACCTGGTCATCGCACTGACGGCTGGCGGACCTGGCAACTCCTCGTCCGTGCCGGCCATCTTCATGTACCAGTTTTCCTTCACCCGCGGCCAGCTGGGCCTGGGCTCGGCATCGGCAATGATGATGCTGGCCACCATCGTGGCCGTGCTCGTGCCGCTGATGTACCTGGAAACGCGCAGCGCAAAGGCGATGAGATGACACACACTCCTACACGTAACAACAAACTCACCCTGGGACGGGTGGTGTTATACCTGCTGCTGATCCTGTTCGCGGTGTACTACATCGTGCCCCTGTATGTGACCCTGTCGACGTCGTTCAAGTCGCTCGACGAGATCCGCAGCGGCAACCTGCTGGCCTTGCCGCACGTGTGGCAGTTCGATTCCTGGTCCAAGGCCTGGTCTTCGGCCTGCACGGGCGTTACCTGCGACGGCATGCAGCCGTTCTTCTGGAACTCGATCAAGATGGTGATTCCCGCCGTGCTGATCTCGACCTTCCTGGGCGCCTTCAACGGCTATGTGTTCGCGCACTGGCGCTTCCGCGGTTCGGAAATCCTGTTTGCCGCCTTGCTGGTGGGCTGCTTCATTCCCTTCCAGGTGGTGATCCTGCCGATGGCGCGCCTGCTGGGCGAATTCGGCCTGGCCAATACCACCACGGGCCTCGTCTTCGTGCATGTGGTGTATGGCACTGCCTTCACGACCCTGTTCTTCCGTAACTACTACATCGGCGTGCCGGAAGAGCTGATCAAGGCGGCCCGCATCGACGGCGCCGGCTTCTTCCTGATCTTCCGCAAGATCGTGCTGCCGATTTCGGGTCCGATTTTCGTCGTCTGCATCATCTGGCAATTCACGCAGATCTGGAACGACTTCCTGTTCGGCATCGTGTTCGCCAGCGGCGATTCGCAGCCGATCACGGTGGGCTTGAACAACCTGGTCAACACGTCCACGGGCGTGAAGGAATACAACGTCAACATGGCCGCCGCGGTGATTGCCGCGCTGCCGACCCTGCTGGTCTATCTGGTCGCAGGCCGTTATTTTGTGCGCGGTCTGACCGCAGGCGCAGTCAAAGGTTAAGGAAAGAATATGTCCAGTTTATCGATACGCAGCATCCGCAAGGTGTACACGAATGGCGTCGAAGTCCTCAAGGGCATCGACATCGAGATCAAGGACGGCCAGTTCCTGATCCTCGTCGGCGGCTCCGGCTCCGGCAAGTCGACCTTGCTCAACATGGTGGCCGGCCTGGAAAGCGTCACGTCCGGCGAAATCCTCATCGACGGCAAGGTCGTCAACGACTTGCCGCCGAAGGACCGCGACATCGCCATGGTGTTCCAGTCCTACGCGCTGTACCCGTCGATGACGGTGCGCGAAAACATCGCGTTCGGTTTGAACGTGAAAAAAGTGCCGAAGGCGGAACAGGAAGAAATCGTCGCCCGCGTCGCCGAAACCCTGCAGATCACGCACTTGCTGGACCGCCGTCCGGCGCAGCTGTCGGGCGGCCAGCGCCAGCGCGTGGCCATGGGCCGCGCCATTTCGCGCAAGCCGTCGCTGTTCCTGTTCGACGAACCGCTGTCGAACCTGGACGCCAAGCTGCGCGTGGAAATGCGCGCCGAGATCAAGCTGCTGCACCAGCGCCTGAAGGCCACCATCGTCTACGTCACGCATGACCAGATCGAGGCGATGACCATGGGCGACCTGATCGCCGTCATGAAGGACGGGGTGGTGCAGCAACTGGGCACGCCGCAGGAAATCTACGACAACCCGGCCAACCTGTTCGTGGCCGGCTTCATCGGCTCGCCGTCGATGAACTTCATCACCGTCAAGCCTGTCATCGAAGGCAACGAGGTGTTTGTCGCCATCGAGAACGCGGGCAAGAGCCTGCGCCTGGCCTTGCCGTTCGCCGCCGACAAACTGCGCAGCTATGCGGGCCGCGACGTGATCCTGGGCGTGCGCCCGGAGCAGATCACGGACATGAGCAGCGCGCACGGCGACGTGGGCCAGGAACTCGGCTGCCTGATCGACCTGGTCGAGCCGACCGGCCCCGACACCTTGCTGACGACGCGCCTGAACGGCGCTGCCGTGACGTGCCGCACGCACCCGCGCGAAGCCGTGCTGCCGGGGCAGACCATGCAGCTGTCGTTCAACCTGTCGAAAGCGGCCATGTTTGATCCGGCCAACGGCGAGCGCATCGCGTAAGCAGCACCTGCAACAGAAAACGGCCCGCTTGTCGCATGACAGGCGGGCCGTTGTCGTTTACGCCGCCGCGCTTATTGCGCCAACGATTTCTTGTACGCGATGGCGTGGCGCAGCTTGCCCTTGTCGTCGATCAGCTCATCGAATTCTTCCCGGTTGACTTCCCGCAGGGCGCCCAGTTCGCGCGCGCTCTTGCCGCCGCTGACGATATCGTCTGGCCGCAGCGCCACCATCGCCTGCGCGGCCAGCAGGATCGCATTCGCATACGCGGTGGCGTCGCGCAGGTCGACGCGCGCCAGGTCCAGTGCGGGAACTCCGCGCAACCAGTCGGCCCAGTAAAACTCGAGAAATTCCGTGGCGTGCTCCGGCGGCTCGTAGCCGATCCCGCGCGTAAAGTAGACGAGCGAGCGGTACGGGTCGTCACCGAGTGTGCGCAAGCCGACGGCGGATGGCAGTTGCCGCGGCGTGATGGCCTGGTTGCGGCCATTTTTCAGCCACACCTTGTTTTCCGCGCGCATGCGGGTCCAGAATGCCGCTTCGCCCAGCGCGCTGAAATTGTCGCTGACCTTGACCCAGACCTGCAATTGATGATTGCGCCCGCCGTCGGCATCGCGGAAGGTGGAAAACGTGTGGTGGCCATCGGTCAGATACACGATGCCGCGCGGGCCGATGACGACGGTCTTCATGTCGTCCGGACGGCTGCCCACGGCCGCCTTGCAGCGGTAGCCGGCCGGTGGCGTGGCCAAGGTAGCGCCGGGCACATTGGCCGTGTTGGGCAAGACGTCGCCCTGGCCATTGGCTTCGCACAGGTCGGCGAATTTCTTTGGCTTGGCGATGTCGGCGATGTGTTTTTCTTCGGCCGCATAGCGTCCCAGCTTGTAATACACCTGGTCGTAGCCGATGGCCGGCTGGGTCGGATGCAATTCATCGAGGCGCACCTGCAGGATGCGCGGATGGGCGGCGCTGCCCACGACGGTGGCCATCAGCGCCTGCTGGCGCGCGCTCAGGACCTGTGCCGGCGCGACGACGGCGTCGCGGGCCGCCGCCATGCTGGCGAAAGCGAGGGCCAGTGCGGCGGCGGCCCGGGGAAATGCGGCGTGCATGCGACCTCCGAAGTGAGCGGTATGGCGTGCAGCATAGCGCGGCACGCGATTTCGCGCAGTCCGACAGGCGCATGCACTGCGCCATATCAAGACAGCTTCTTAAAACCACGTCTCCACTTGCAGGCCGAACGAGGTGCCGCTGGTGGCGTTGCCGTACACGGGGCCCGATTCATTGGCCTTGTTGACGGCGGCCGTGGCGGCATCGTTCCATTTGCCGTAGGTGACGAAGGCGCGCAGCTCGGGGCGCGACCAGTAACCCTTGCCCGCCGTCAGGGTAGGGGCGAAGGTCAGCTTGGTCAGGCGCTGCGCGGCGCCGCCCGTGGGCGAGGTCACGCGGTCCGTGCCCAGCTCGAACTGCAGCTTGAAGTTGTCGTTGACGGCATACACGGGGCGCACGCCCAGGGAGGTCCAGGTCGAGCTGCCGCCCGTGGCGTCGGACTTGTCTCGCTGCACGATGGCGATCATTTCCGCGCTCCATTCCGGCGTCGGCTGTATCCACAGCGAATTGAAGATGCGCAAGCGCGTGACGTCGCTGCCGTTGCGGATCGAGCCCGTCGTGCCCATGCGGTCGCAGCACTGGCCGCCGGCGCCCGTGCCCGGCCCGACGCCGTACTGGATGCCGAAGGTGTTGGCGCCGCCCCATACTTTATCCTGCTTGTGCAGCACGGTGGCTTGCCAGCCGCTGTGCGAGGTGCTGTCCTTCTTGTCGGGCGTGATGAGGGTGGTCAGCACTTCCAGCGTGCCATCCTGGTTGATGGGGATGCCCTGGTAGACGAGGTTTTGCCGGATGGCCGAGTTGCCGGGCTTGTCGTTATCCTTGAAGAAGCCATAGCTGATGCGGCCCGGTCCCAGCTTGTACTGGTCGATGCCGCCGCCCGTGCCGTTCATATTGATGTATTGCAAGTCCAACATGTGGATGTCGGGACGCATGTAGTAGCGCTTGCCGATCCAGGCCGTGCCGCCGTTGAGGATTTCGATGTTTTTCGCTTCCACGTACATCTTCGACATGCTCAGGTCCGAATCGCTGACGGCGGAACTGGGCGTATAGGCGGCCACCATGATATGGCCGACGAAGCTGACGCCATTGGGCGACTTGGCCATTTCCTTCTGGTATTCGAATTCGCCATAGGTGTCGCATTCGTTGCCGAGCCGGTAGCGCATGGTGTTGCCGCCCAGGCCGTAGCAGCTTTGCGGGCCGCGGCTGTCCGTGCTCGAGCCGAGGCCGGCGCGGAAGTAGCCGTGGTATTCGCCTTCGGCATCGCTGGCGTGGGCGGCGCCGCAGGCCAGCAGCATGGCGCAGGCCAGGGCCAGCGAGGTCTTGATCGGGTGTTGCATGGAGTCTCCTTGTCGTTATCAAAATGCGTGCTTGGGCACGTCGTACCGGATCGCTGCCGATCCAATCGGGGGGCTGCCTGGGCGGGAAGCTCAGGCGGCCAATATCTGTTTCGATGAAATCAGGTTGCCGGGCTGGCGCCGCGTGCGCGCCACGCCTTGGGCGTCGAACAAATGGAAGGCGCTGCTGGCGGCCGAGACCGTGAACGGCTGGCCCAGCGGCACGCGGTTGTTGCCGTCGCCGCGTATCACCAGTTCCTGGCCGTTGTCCAGCGCCAGGTAAATGAAGTTGGCTTCGCCCAGGTGTTCGACCAGGCTGACGACGCCCTGGAACTGGGCGCTGCCGTCGCCGTTTTCCAGGATGTGTTCGGCCCGCAGGCCCACCGTGACGGCGTCGCCCGGCAGCAAGCCGGCCGGATCGACGAGGGCCGTGACTTCCTGGCCGCTGGACAGCGCCACGCGCACGCCATCGTCCTGCGCGGCGATGACCTTGCCTTCGAAGAAATTCATCATCGGCGCGCCGATGAAGCCGGCCACGAAGCGGTTGGCCGGCTGCTGGTACAGTTCCAAAGGCGTGCCCGCCTGCTGGATATGGCCGCCATGCATGACGACGATCTTGTCGCCCAGGGTCATCGCCTCGACCTGGTCGTGCGTCACATACACGATGGTGGCGTTCAACTGGCGGTGCAGCTTGGCAATTTCCAGCCGCGTCTGCACGCGCAGGGCCGCGTCGAGGTTCGACAGCGGCTCGTCGAACAGGAACAGCTGCGGTTCGCGCACGATGGCGCGGCCGATGGCCACCCTCTGGCGCTGGCCGCCCGAGAGTTCGCGCGGCAGGCGTTCCAGCAGGTGGTCGATCTTCAGGATGGCGGCCGCGTGGCGCACGCGCTGGGCGATGGCTTCCTTGCTGGCGCCGGCGATCTTCAGGCCGAACGCCATGTTGCGGTACACGCTCATGTGCGGATACAAGGCATAGCTCTGGAAGACCATGGCGATGCCCCGTTCGGCTGGCGGCAAGTCGTTGACGACCTTGCCTCCGATGGACAAGGTGCCTTGCGAAATGCTTTCCAGGCCGCACAACATGCGCAGCAAGGTCGATTTGCCGCAGCCGGAAGGGCCCACCAGCACGACGAATTCGCCGTCGCGGATGTCGAGGTCGATGCCGGCCAGCACATTGTGGCGGCCGTCGTAGGATTTGGTCAGTTGTTGCAGGCTTACATGGGCCATGGCGCACCTATTATTTGACCGCGCCGGACGTCAGGCCGCGGATCAGTTGACGAGAGAAAATGACGTACATCACGAGCACGGGAATGACGGCCAGCGACAGCGCCGCCAGCACCGAGTTCCAGTCCGTCACGTATTGCCCGATGAATTGCTGTACGCCCAGGGTGACGGTCTTGGTGCGGTCCGATGGCGCCAGGATCAGCGGGAACCACAGGTCGTTCCAGGCGGGAATCATGGTGAACACGGCGACCGTGGCGATGGCGGGGCGGATCAGGGGCAGGATCACCTGGAAGAAGATGGCGAATTCGCCCACGCCGTCGCAGCGCGCCGCATCCTTCAGTTCGCGCGGCACCTGGCGCACGAATTCGGACAAAATCATCACGGCCAGCGGCAGGCCCTGCGCCGTGTACACGAGCACCAGCGCCGTCAAGGTGTTGATCAGGTCGAGCCGCACCACCAGTTCCAGGATGGAGACCGTGCCGAGGCGGATGGGGATCATGATGCCCAGCGCCAGGTACAGGGTCAGCAGGCGGTTGCCTGTAAACGTGTACTCGGACAAGGCCCAGGCCGCCATGGCGCCGAACAGCACGATCAGCAACAGCGAGACGAGCGTGACAAACAGGCTGTTGCCGAAGTACAGCAGGAAATCGGAATTGGCCAGCACCTTGTGAAAGCCCACGAGCGAAAAGGTGGCGGGCGTGGGCAAGGCCAGCGGATTGTCGAAGATGGCGGCCCGCGTCTTGACCGAGTTGATCAGGATCAAGACGATGGGGAACAGGGCGATGATGGTGTAGCCGGCCAAAATCGCATGCACGGCGGCGCGGCCCAGGGGGCGGGTGGAAACGTTGCGCATGGCGGCCCTTACAGTTCGTAGCGTGTCAGCTTGCGCTGCACGAAAAAGAAATACACGCCCACGCCCACGAGGATCACGAGGAACATCATGGTGGCCACGGCGGCGCCCATGGTGGGGCTGCCCAGCTGGGCCTGGTAACCGAAGAAGGTGCGGTAAAAGAAGGTGCCGAGGATGTCGGTGGCGTAGTTCGGTCCCGCCAGCGCGCCTTTCACGGAATACACGAGGTCGAAGGCGTTGAAGTTGGCGACGAAGGTGAGGATGGTCACCAGCCCCAGGGTGGGCCAGATCAGCGGCAGCTTGATTTGCCAGAAGATGCGCATGGCGCTGGCCCCTTCCGCGTGGGCCGCCTCGATGATTTCCTCGGGCACGGCCAGCAGGGCCGCATAGATCAGCATCATGGGGATGCCGATGTATTGCCAAACGGAAATGAGGGCGATGGTCAGCAGGGCCGTCGATTCCTGGCCCAGCCAAGGCGCGAAGTAGCTGCCGATGCCCACGCCATCCATCAGCGACTGGCCCACGCCCCACAGCGGCGACAGGATCAGCTGCCAGATGAAGCCGATGATGACGACGGACAGCAGGGTCGGCAGGAAGATCAGGGTACGGTAGCTGCGCTCGCCCTTCAAACCCTTGAGGCTGAAGAGGGTGGCCAGCAGCAGGCCGATGGGATTTTGCAGCAGCATGTGGATGAGGAAGAACTTGCAGTTGTTCCACATCGCATTCCAGAAACTTTGCGACCATTGCGGGTCGAACAGGATGGTGGCGTAGTTGGCCAGGCCGGCAAAATGGTGCTGGCCGCTCTCATCGGTCGTGTACAGGCCCAGGCGCAGGGTATCGGCCAGGGGCAGGGCGCTGAACAGCGAGTAAATGACCAGCGCCGGGGCCAGGAACACGAGGACGTGCCATGGGAAAGCTTTTTTCACGGCGAAACTCCAGACGAAGAAAAGCACCGGCGGCGGGGCCGCCGGCAAAACCGTGCCACCGGCTGCCGCATCGCACTGCTCAGGCCGGTTGCGCGGGGAGGGTAGGGGGATTTATTGCTGTTGCGGCTTGTACCATTTGGCAAAGCCGGACTGGATCTGGCGCGCCGCGTCTTTCGGCGCCAGCTTGCCGTTCAAGACCTGGGCGTTGACGTTCCATAGCTCGTTTTCCATGCTCGGCTCGCCACGGTTGAGGATTTGCGCGTTCAGGCGGATGGTCGAGGCGCAACTGGCACGCCAGCCGTTCATTTGCTTGGCCAGCGGGTCCTTGATGGAGATCAAATGGTTCGACAGCGAGAAGAAGCCCGTCACCTTGTTGGTGTAGATGTCGGCGAATTCCTGCGAACCGAGCCAGGCGAGGAATTTGTAGGCGTCTTCCTTGTTCTTCGACTTCTTGTTGACGCTCATGCCGATGTCCGTGTGGTCCGAGATATAGCACTTGTCGCCGGCCTTGCGCACGGGCGGGTTGAAGGCGCCCAGTTCCAGTTCCGGGTCTTGCTTGAAGTAAGCGATGTCCCAGGAGCCGGACGGGTAGATGGCGGCCTTTCCCAGCGCGAACTGGTTCTGGCTGTCGCCATAGGTTTGCGCGCTGGCGCCCTTGGACAGGTAGCTGCCCAGCCGTGCCTCATATTCCCAGGCGGCAACGAATTGCGGGTCGGTAAATTTGGCCTTGCCGGCGATCAGCGCCTTGCGGCCCTCTTCGCCCTTCCAGTAATTGGCGCCGATGCTGGTAAATACCACCTGGTTCGCTTCCCACTGGTCCGCCGTGCCCAGGGCCAAGGGCGCATATTTGCCGCTCTTCTTGACCGTTTCCAGTACCTTGAAGAATTCCTCTTCCGTGGCGGGCGGCTGCAGTTTCAGTTCGCGGAAGATTTTCTTGTTGTACAGGAAGCCATGCATGACGGACGCGATCGGCATGCAGAAGGTGTCCTTGCCGTCGTCCGTCTGCCATGCCACCTTGGCCGAGGCGGGGAAGTTGTCCATGCCAGCCTTGCCGTCGAGCTTTTCCAGCTGGCCCCGCTTGTACAGGGCCAGCGAGACGTCGAACGGGCGGCAGGCCAGCAAGTCGCCGGCCGTGCCGCCGCTCAGGCGCGCGTTCAGGGTGGAATCGTATTCCGTGGGGGCGGTGGGCGAGAACTTGATCTCGATGCCAGGATGTTTTTTCTGGAAGGCGGGAATGAGCACCGTTTCCCACAGGGTCTTGTCATCCACGCGCCAGCTTTCGATGGTGAGCGTGCCCGCCTGTGCCGTGCCGCTGGCCAGCAGCAGGGCCAGCAATGTGTTGCGCGCGGCCGCGCCGCCTTTTGCATGCAGTTGCATGTTGTCTCCTTGTTGGTGTTGGTCTTGTTTGGCTGCCTGTTACGCTGCAGTTGGCGGACAGTAGCATCGGGGGAAATGTGACGCCAGCACCCGGCATTGCACTGGTGGATATCGCTTATCCTGTTGATTTAAAAGGATAAATTCATAATGCCTACATCTTCCTGCTTACCTTTCCTTACCGATGTCCGCTGCCGTGGCGCGCCGCGCGGGGCGTCCGGCGCGTGGCGCCCCTTGTGCGCTGCGCAAGGTAGTGCAACAAAAGCTCACGTTTCTTTACAAATCAGGGGTCTAAATTACCAACCTGCTGTTTTGTAGTTGGGCTATAGTTTGTCGCGACAAGAAAAAGGGGACAGGATTGAAGACGCCGCCGCGCAGCACCGCCGACCGCCATGCCGGGGCCGCCCGCCGTCGCGGCGTGGCGGCGCTGGCGCTGCTTGCCTTCATGTGCAGCAGCGTGCCGGCGCGGGCCGAAGCGCTGCAAGTACTGCATTGGTGGACCTCGATCGGCGAACGCCGCGCCGCCGACGTGCTGGTGGCGCGCCTGGCGCAGGAAGGCGTCGAATGGCGCGACGCGGGCATCGCGGGCGGCGCAGGCGTCGGCGCGGGCAAGGTCTTGAAGAGCCGCGTGCTGGCCGGCAAATCGCCGGAAGTCATGCAGCTGATCGGCTATACCCTGGGCGAGTGGAGCGACCTGGGTTTGCTGCTGCAGCTCGACAGCGTCGCCGCCAGCAACAACTGGCGCGCCACCATGTATCCCACCGTATGGGGCTTGCTGCAAAATCGCGGCCATACGATGGGCGTGCCGGCCGGCATCCACCGCATCAATACCCTGTTTTACAACCGCAAGATCTTCCAGCGCCTGGGCCTGGCCGTGCCGCGCAGCTGGAGCGACTTCGAGCGCGTGGCCGGCAAGCTGCGCCAGGCCGGCATCACGCCGCTGGCGCAAAGCAGCGAAGCGTGGCAGGTAGCCACCCTGTTTGAAACGCTGGTGCTGGCCGAATCGGGACCCGCGTATTACCGCGCCCTGTTTGTCGAGAAGAAAGCCGAGGCGTATGCCGACCCGCGCCTGCGCCACGCCTTGCAGCGCTTGAGGTCCCTGAAGCAATGGATGGGCACGCCGTTGCGCGAACAGGGCTGGCCCGAAATGGCGCGCCAGGTGGGCGATGGCGAGGCGGCCATGTACATCATGGGCGACTGGGCGAAGGGCGAGCTGAACGCCTGGGGCCGCGCCACGGACGAAGTGTTCGGCTGCGCCGCCGCGCCCGACACGGGCGACTACCACCTGTACAGCATCGATACGCTGGCCATGTTCGCCTCCGATTACACGCACCAGGGCGCGCAGGAAAAGCTGGCGCAGGTGGTCGCTTCGCTGCCCGTGCAGCTCGAGTACAGCCAGGTGAAGGGTTCGATTCCCGCCTTGCGCCAGGCCGACATGTCGCGCCTGGACAGCTGCGGGCGCGCCTCGGCGCAGGCATTCGCGCGCGGCGCCGCGTTCCAGGCACCCAGCCTCGTGCACCGCATGGCCACCGATGAAACCAGCAAGGACGCCATCATCGCCGAAGTGCACCGTTATTTCCTGGACGAGACGATCAGCGCGGCCGACGCCCAGCGCCGCATCGGCAGCATGTTGCAGGCGCTGAATAAAAAAGGACGAGACCATGTCACGCAAAATCCTGGTCGTTGACGACGATCAAAAGACCCGCATGCTGTTGAAGGCCTACCTGGAAAAGAACCAGTACGAGGTGGGCCTGGCGCACGATGGCGCCACCTTCCTGGCCGAATTCCACCGCCACGTCGACAGCCTGTCGCTGGTGATCCTCGACGTGATGCTGCCCGATACGGATGGCTTTGCGCTGTGCAAGGTGGTGCGCGCCCGCTCGAACGTGCCCATCATCATGTTGACGGCCAGCTCCGACGAGACGGACCGGGTGGTGGGGCTGGAACTGGGGGCCGACGACTACATCGCCAAGCCCTACAGCCCGCGCGAATTGCTGGCACGCATCAAAGCCATCCACCGCCGCACGGGCATCGACGCCGCCGCGCCGCCCCGCTATTACCGCTTCGTCGGTTTCACCCTCGACACGCTCGAGCGCACGGTGACGGATGCCGATGGCGAAGCGCTGCAGCTGACGGGCCTTGATTTCCAGCTGCTGCGCTACTTTGTCGAGCATCCGGGCGATATCCTCGACCGCAGCGTGCTGTGCGAACAGACGCGGGGGCGCGACGCGGGGCCGCTCGACCGCTCGCTTGATGTGCAGGTGAGCCGGCTGCGGCTGCGCTTGAAGGACGATGGCAAGCAGCCCATGCTGATCAAGACGGTGCGCGGCGCCGGTTATGTGTTTTCGGCCGACGTGAGCAGTGGACATGCCTGAGCGGGGCGCGCGCCGGCTGCTCGAGCGCCTGTTGCCGCCATCGCTGCTGGGCCGCCTGTCCGTGGTGATGGTGGCCGGCGTGCTGGCCACGCAACTGGTGGGCAACCTGATCTGGGCCACGCAGCTGCGCCGCGATTCGGCCGTGGAGGCGCGCATGGCGTCGCAGCACCTGGCCCGCAGCGCCGCCAGCACCATCCGTTTCTTCCTCAGCTTGCCGGCCAATTACCGCCCCATCCTGATCCAGCAATTTCGCGAGATGGGCGGCACGCGCTTCTTTGTCAACGTCAACCAGGGGCCGCTGGCCATTCGCGAAATCGCCCCGCACGCGCTGGCCGATACGGTGGTGGCCACGGTGGGCGCGGCGCTGAAGAGCGACTTGCCGCAGCTGGCCGGCTACCGCGTGGGCTTCGCCTGGCCGAGCGACCTGGTGGTGGCCGACAGCGGCGCGCACATCGGCGACTTGCCGGAAAACTGGGTGCAGCATATCTTGCTGCTGAAACCGAATCCCGCTCCCGTCCTCGTGATCCAGGCCGAGCTGGAGCCGGGCAACTGGCTGTACCTGGCGGCACTGATGCCCAATCCGTATTTCTTGCAAAGCAGTAATCCGTGGACACTCGACCGGGTATTGCTGCAAGCGTTGTCGCTGGCGGCCGTGCTGCTGCTGTCCATCCTCGTCGTGCGCTGGACCACACGGCCGCTGGCGGCCCTGTCGGACGCGGCCGAAGCGTTTGGCCGTGGCGAGACGCCGCCGCCCCTGCCGCAGACGGGCAGCCGCGAGTTCGTGCAGACGGCGCGCGCCTTCAGCGGCATGCGCGAGCGTATCCAGCGCTACCTGGAAGACCGCGAACGGCTGTTCGTTTCGATTTCGCACGACTTGCGCACGCCCATCACGCGCCTGAAATTGCGCACGGAATTGCTCGACGACGATGTGCTGCGCAACGAATTCCACGATGACCTCGATGAGCTGGACATGATGGTCAAGGGTGCGCTGCAATGCGTGAAGGATAGCGATATCCATGAAAACGCCACCGAGGTGCGCCTGGACCCCTTGCTGCAGCGCATGGTGCGCGGGACCCAGCTGGCTGGCCATGAAGTGCATTACGTGGAGACGGATCTGAGCGTGAAGGCCAAGCCCCTGGCCCTGAAGCGCGCCATCGGCAACTTGCTGGACAATGCCCTGTTTTACGGCAAGACGGCCCATTTGTCGGCGTGCCGCGAGGGCGCCAACGTGGTCATCCGCATACGCGATGACGGCCCCGGCGTGGCCGAAGAGGCGTTCGCCAGCCTGTTCCAGCCCTATGTGCGCCTGGAACATGGCCGCGAACAAAACGCGCATGGCATGGGATTGGGGCTTGGTATCGCGCGCAGCATCGTCCAGGCCCACGGCGGCGAGCTGACCCTGGCCAACCACCGTGACGGCGGCCTGGAAGCTACCATCCGCCTGCCTGCCCAGTGAGCGACGTCAGCTTTGTCCGGCCAGCAGCGCACTGGGCACGCGCGGCGAGGACATCAGGTCGCGGAAGGCGGCCCAGTGCTCGGCACGCGTCGCGCCCTGGCGCTCGACATAGGCTTTCGCCATGTCCTGGCCCAGATTGTAATTGATGACGTAGGCGCCCATGGCGTCATAGAACTGCAGGCGCTGCGCGGATTTCTCGGCCGGGTACAGGCGCACGTTGACCAGCCATTCCAGCGCTTCTTCGCGGTTCAGGCTGCCTTCGAGGTACTGGCGCGCGATGTCGTTGTCGGCGTAGCCGAGTTTGGCCAGCAGCGCGTTGAGTTGCGCATAGCGGGGTGCCAGCGCCGGATCGAGGCCGGCCAGCGGGTACAGCACCTGCTGTTCGAAAGCCAGCCGTTCTTCATCCGTAAAACTCAGTTCGATGCCGTAATTGGCCGTGCCTTCGGCGAGCAGGGATTGCGGCGAATACAAGGGATAGATGCAGTATTCCATCCAGCCCTTGCCGCGCACCAGGTCGCGTTCCAGCAGCACGTTGTAGACGTGGTGGCCCGGATACGCTTCGTGGCAGCCGAGGTCGACGGCGCGATCGATGTACACGGGCAAGTCCGTATTGATCTGGATCACACTCTGGTAGTTGCCCTTGTACCAGTTGTAGCCGCTCCACGGCTTGTCGGTGACAAATTCCAATATGAAATCTTCGCCTTCGGGCAGGACGATGTACTGCAAGGTACGCTCGCGGCCCGCGCGGATGGCCGCATCCATGACGGCGTGCAGCTTGTCGGCGGGAATGATGAGTTGCGCGCGCAAGGCGTTGACCCTGTCGCTGACCGTGCCGTCGCCAGGCAGCAGGGCGTCGATTTGCGCCACCAGTGCTGCGTAGTACGCGCGGCTGTGATGGGGCGAGACGGCGTCGTACAGGCGCGCGCTTTCCGTATCGAAATCAAGGCGCGATCCCTGTAGCATCTCCGCGCGCGCCATGACGGCTTGCAGCTGCTTGCGCAGGTTGACGGCGCGCAGGCAGGGCGCGTCGGCCAGCAGGGCCAGCGCCTCGTCCGTTTCGGTCTTGATGCCGCTTAAACCCAGTTGCTGTTCTAGCGCTTCCTGTTGCCATGCGGGCGGGCCGTAATAGGCGTCCACATACGAGGCATCGTGCTGGCCCATGGCCAGGACCAGTCTGACGTAGCGTTCGGCCACGTCGGAGAGGAGGGGAGAGTGGCTGTCGTGCTGCGTCATGGCGGCATGCTTCCTGGCGGTTGAACAGGCGCTTATTGTATAGCGCATCGGCATGCGAATACGGCGCGCGCACACGACATCATTTCTCTATAACAATTAGAAAAACGCATCTTGATGTACATCAGTGACCTCTGCATTTGCGGCCTGCGCATGCGGGTTTGGTAGCAAGATGGCGTGGTCTTCTTTTTTATGCGTACACGTGATTTTCCCCTTGATCTTTCTTCGTTTATGGACGAATATGATGTACGAGATCCGGCACTACCTGACATCATCGGGCAGGGATTTATATACGGAATGGCTGAAACGCCAGCGCGATAATACGGCCAGGGTGGCCATCGTGCGACGTGTGCTGCGCATGATGCCCGGTAATTTTGGCGATCATAAATTTTGCCACGACGGCGTGTGGGAATTGCGCATCGATGTGGGGCCTGGCTACCGTATCTACTATGCCATTGCCGGTGAGCAGATCATTTTATTATTGTGCGGTGGAGACAAGCGCACGCAGTCGAAAGATATCGAATATGCCTGTGCCTGCTGGCACGACTGGAAGGAGAGAGGACATGAACGAGGACATCCGCAAACCACCGAGAGACCGCTCGCATGATGAAGCGATGGCCGAACTGTACCGCGATGATCCCGCCTTCGCCCTTGAACTGATCAACAATATCCTCGTCGATGGCGACCACGGCGAACTCCTGAGCGTGCTGCGCCAGCTGACGCGCGCCTTTGGCGGCGTGCCCGCCGTGGCGCAGGCGGCAAAACTCAATCCTACCCAGCTGTACCGCACCTTGTCGCCCGATGGCAATCCCTCCCTGAGCACCTTGACGGCCATCCTCGATGCCATGGGCTTGCGGCTGGCCGTGGAACCCAGGCAGCCCGAACGTCCATTTCCCGCACCGGCCGCCTGAGTCCCTGCTTTGGGATTAAAACTCCACGGGCCGTGCCTCGCGCATCGCTTGCGTCATGGCCAGGCCGATGCGCGTCGCTTCTGTTGCATCGTGCAAGGTCAATGACAAGGTGCGCCGGCCCAGTGCCGCATCCGTGAATTCCTGCGCCTCGATCAAAAAGGCGTCGGCGAAGCGGGCATAGAAGTCGGGCGTGCACTCATTGCGTACGCCATGCGCATCTGAAATTTCCACTCGGTTCAGGCGCGGATTGCTGCCCACGGCCAGGCGGCCGCCCGTGCCGAACACTTCCGTCAGGGTTTCATGGCCATGCGCCATGGTGCGCGAGGCCATGAAGCTGGCCATGCTGCCATCGGAAAATTCGACCGTCGCCAAGCCGTTGTCGACGTCGCCGAACGCCTGCAAGCCCTTATGGATGGCGTTGGTGCCGCTCGCATACACGCGTTTGGGCACGGGATTGCCCAGCAGCCAGCGCGCCAGGTCGATATCGTGCACGCTGCAATCGAGGAAGATGCCGCCGCTGGTGGGGGCGAAGCGCATGAAGGCGCCGCTGGGGTCGTTCTGGTCGCAGGTTTGCGAACGCACCAGATACGGCTTGCCGATGCGTCCCTGGGCGATCTTTTGCTGGGCGTCATGGTAGCTGGCGTCGAAACGGCGCACGAAGCCGATCATGATGGTCAGTTGCGGGTGGCGCGCCGCTTCCGCTTCCACCTTCAGGCAGTCGGCCAGGTTCAGGGACAGCGGCTTTTCGCAAAACACGTGCTTGCCGGCGCGCAGGGCGGCGATGATCTGGTCCGCATGCAGCGAGGTGGGCGTGACGAGGAAGACGGCATCCAGGCCCGGGTGGGCCAGCAGGGCGTCGTAATCGGCATAGCCGGTAGTGATGCCCAGCGTGCTGGCGCCCCAGTCCAGTTCGGCTGGAACGGGGCTGCAGGCGGCCACGACTTCGGCATTCGGCACGCGCTGCGCCAGGTTGATGGCGTGGCGCTGGCCCAGCCGGCCCAGGCCGACGATGCCGACTTTTAATGTTGGGGATGACATGGTGTCTCCAGATTTTTATTGTTGTTTATAAAGTTACGACGCCAGGGTCACGACACGCCCCTCGCGCCACGACAGGGTGGCTGCTTCGGCCAGTTCCAGTGCCTTCAAGCCATCATGGACGGTCGTGCGCAGCGGCGTGCCGTGGGTGAGGGCGTCAAAAAAGTGCGCCATTTCCTGCGCGTAGGCCACGCGGTAACGTTCCAGGAAAAAATCTTCCGGCTTGTCCACGCTGACGTTCACCGGGCCATAGGCCGTCACTTCCGTCGGCTTGTGGTTGCCCGCCTGCAGCATGCCGGCGCTCCCCAACACCTCAAAACGCTGGTCGTAGCCGTAGGCGGCGCGGCGCGAGGCATTGATCTGGCACAAGCGTCCCTTGGCCGTGCGGATGGTGACGACGGCCGTGTCCAGGTCGCCAGCCTCGCCGATGGCGGGGTCGACCAGGCAACTGCCCGTCGCGTGCACGCTGACGGCTTCATCGTTGAGTATCCAGCGGAAGATGTCGAAATCGTGGATCAGCATATCCTTGAAGATGCCGCCCGACACTTTGATGTAGCTGACCGGTGGCGGACCCGGATCGCGGCTGGTGACGATGAGTAACTCCGGCGTGCCGATTTCGCCCGCTTCGATGCGTGTCTTGACGGCATTGAAGGTGGGGTCGTAGCGGCGCTGGAAGCCCAGCATGCACAGCACCTTGGCTTCCTTGACGGCGGCGGCGCAGGCGCGCGCCCGGTCGATGGTCAAATCGACGGGTTTTTCGCAAAAGATGGCCTTGCCGGCGGCGGCCGAGCGCAGGATCAGATCCGCGTGCGTGTCCGTGCTGGACGCGATGACGACGGCCTTGATGGCCGGGTCGGCCAATGCCGCCTCGACCGTGGCGCTGCTGCCGCCGTGCAGGCCTGCCAGCGCGGCGGCCGCTTCCTGGTTGACGTCGACCACGTACTTGAACTGCACGCCGGGTTGGGCGGCCAGGTTGGCCGCGTGGATTTTGCCGATGCGTCCGGCGCCGAACAACGCTACTTCAATCATCATGTTCTCCTGGGGTGTGGATTTCTTCGATGTCGAGCTCTAATTTGTATGCCAGCGCAATGAACAGCGCCTGGCACAGGCAGATGGTGCTGGTCAGCGAGCGGAAGGCGAAGGCACTGCCCTCGGTGACGGTGAGCAGCGCGTCGGCGGCCCGCGCGAGCGGGGCCAGCTTGCTGTCGGTAATCACTAGGACCTTGGCGCCCTTGTCTTGCGCCGCCTTGATGCACTGCTGGGTTTCCTTGCCGTAAGGCGAGAAACTGATGGCGATCGCCACATCGCGTTCGCGCACGCTGCGCATCTGTTCGCGGTGCATGCCGCCCAGTCCGCTAATCAGGTGCACGCGCTTGTCCGTGTGTTCCAGCGCATAGGCGATGTAGGAGGCGATCGGAAAGGACCGGCGCACGCCGATCACATAGATATTTTCCGCTTTCAGCAGCAGGTTGACGGCCGCTTCCAGCTGGGCGTCGTCGAGTCCGGCTGCCAGGTCGTCGAGACCGGCGCGGCTGGCACCGACGAATTCGCGCGTCAGGTCGCCTGCGCTGAGCGCGGCGTCGCGCGTGGAAATGAGCTTGCGGATGCGCTGCTGGTAGTCGGGCGTGGCGCCGGCCTGGTCCGTATAAGCCTGGCGGAACACGTCCTGCATTTCGGAAAAGCCCGTGTAGCCGAAGCGCTGCGCGAAACGCACGATGGCGGACGGCTGCACGTCGCAGGCGGCGGCGATGTCGCTGATGCGTTCGAGCATCAGGCTGGCCCGGTGCTTTTCAATGTATTGGGCGATGACTTTCAACTGGCGCGACAGGTTGTCGTACTCGGCGGCAATGTGCTGCATCAGCTGTTCGATGGGGGCGGTGGCTGCCATGATGTTTTCCTTGGTGTGCTTGCTGGGCCGCTGTCTCCGTGCGGCTGGTTCTGGCGAGAATTATAGGAGGGAATCTTGAAAATAGAAATGAATTTCTATTTAAATTTATTTTGAAAATTTTATTGCATTTGTCTTTTTTGTGGCCTAAGCTGTGCGCAGTGCATCGGTTCGTGTGCCGCAAGGCCAAGCCGGTGACACCCTTCATAAAAGCTCGCAACTATAAAAATTAATCCGTCTAGGAGACATTCATGCATAGCAATAAAAGCAAGGGTTTGATGAAGTGCCTGGCCATCGCCAGCCTGGGACTGAGCCTGGGTTTGAGCACGGGCGCCAGCCATGCTGCCGGCGAGAAATTCGTCATGGTCAGCCACGCGCCGGACTCCGATTCCTGGTGGAACACCATCAAGAACGCCATCAAGCAAGCCGGTGAAGATTTCAACGTGTCCGTCGACTACCGCAATCCGCCGAATGGCGACCTGGCCGACATGGCGCGCCTGATCGAGCAGTCGGCCGCGCGCAATTACGATGGCTTGATCGCCGACATCGCCGACTTCAGCGTGCTGCAAAAACCGCTGGGTACGGTAGTGGCCAAGAAAATCATGCTCGTGACCATCAATTCGGGCACCATCGCGCAAAGCGAACAGTTGAAAGCCATCATGCACGTGGGCCAGCCCGAATATGACGCGGGCCTGGGCGCCGGCAAGCGTGCCAAGGAAGCGGGCATCAAGTCGTTCGTGTGCGTGAATCACTATGCGATGAATGCGTCGTCGTTCGAACGCTGCCGCGGTTTTGCCGACGCGCTCGGCGTCGACTTCAAATCGTCCACGCTCGACACCAATGGCGTCGACCCTGGCGTCATCGAAAGCAAGGTCAGCGCCTATCTGCGCAGCAATCCCAAGACCCAGGCCGTGCTGGCGCTGGGGCCGGACTCGGCGCCAGCCGCCATGCGCGCCGTCGAGAAGCTGGGGCTGAAAGGCAAGATGTACTTCGCCAGCTTCGACTTGTCGGAAGAAATCGCCAAGGGCATCAAGGATGGCAGCATCCAGTTCGCCATCGACCAGCAGCCCTACCTGCAAGGCTACATTCCTGTCGCCGTGATGGCCATCATGAAACAGCAAAAGATCACTGACCTGGCCAAGGTCAAGGAAATCCTGATCGCCAATCCGAAATACCAGGCGCGCCTGGCGGAATACGGCCTGACCCCGATCTACGGTCCACGCCACATCAGCTCCGGCCCCGGTTTCGTGACCAAGGAAAACATTTCCAAGGTCGAAAAATACGCGGGCCAATACCGCTAATCCACACAGTCGCCACCGGGTTTGCCCAGCGCCGCACCGCTTCCCGCGGGCGGCGCATGGGAGGAACACGCCTGGCGCCAGCGATGCTGGTGATAAGTAATTGCATCAAGTAACACTGAAAGGACTTTGTATGACTGCGCTCAAATCCAGCCTGGCCAGCCCCGGCATGAATCCTCCTCCGCCTCCCGGCGCCTCCAGCAAGCCAGTTGCCGCCGCCGACGAGCGCGTGGGCACGACCAGCTGGGCCAAACGGTTTTTTGGCCGCCCCGAGTTCGCCTCGATTTCCGGCGCGGTGCTCGTGTTTGCCTTCTTCGTCATCACGGCCGGCGACTCCGGCATGTTCAACCTCGATGGCGTCGTCAACTGGATGCAAGTGGCGTCCTACCTGGGCATCATCGCCATCGGCGCCTGCCTGTTGATGATCGCCGGTGAATTCGACCTGTCGATCGGCTCCATGATCGGCTTTGCCGGCATGATGATCGCCATCCCGACGATTTATTTCCACTGGCCACTGTGGGCCGCCATTATTTTCGCCTTCGCCGGTTCCATGGCGCTGGGCTGGCTCAACGGCTACATCGTCATCAAGACGCGCTTGCCATCGTTCATCGTTACCCTGGCATTCCTGTTCATCCTGCGCGGCCTGACCCTGGCCTTGTCGATCATGTTCGCCAACCGCACCATCGTCAGCGGCGTGGGCGACCTGGCGGCGCAGGACTGGCTGGCCAGCCTGCTGTTCCACGGCAATGTGGCCACTGGCCTGTTCCAGTGGATGGGCGCGCATGGCTGGATCACCGTGCTCGACG
Source organism: Janthinobacterium sp. Ant5-2-1 (assembly GCF_001445815.1). Classification (NCBI taxonomy): domain Bacteria; kingdom Pseudomonadati; phylum Pseudomonadota; class Betaproteobacteria; order Burkholderiales; family Oxalobacteraceae; genus Janthinobacterium; species Janthinobacterium sp. Ant5-2-1. The sequence goes on from NZ_LNCE01000072.1 coordinate 97,690, forward strand.
ACGGCTCGCCGCTGGTGAAAGGCATTCCGAAAGTCATCGCCTGGTGGCTGGTGCTGGCCGCCGGTGCCGCTTTTGTTCTGTCGCGGACCCGCTTCGGCAACTGGATGTTCGCCGTGGGCGGCGACGCCAACGCGGCCAAGAATGTGGGCGTGCCGGTGCGCAAGGTGAAAATTTCGCTGTTCGTCTTCACGGCCTTCTGCGCCTGCCTGTTTGCCACCTTGCAAGTATGCGACGTGGGTTCGGCCGCCGCCGACCGCGGCATGCAAAAGGAATTCGAAGCCATCATCGCGGCCGTCATCGGCGGCGCCTTGTTGACGGGCGGCTACGGTTCCGTCGTCGGCGCCTGCTTCGGCGCGCTGATCTTCGGCGTGGTGCAGATCGGCATCACTTATACCAACATCAATTCGGACTGGTTCCGCGTGTTTCTCGGCGTGATGCTGCTGATCGCGGTGCTGTTCAATAACTTTGTACGCTCACGCGTCACGGAAGCGAGATAAATCATGAGCGAGCATATTCTTGCCCTGGAAAATGTCAGCAAGCGTTTCGGCTCCGTGCTGGCGCTGCAAAACATCACCATGCGGTTGAAGGAAGGCGAAGTGCATTGTTTACTGGGCGACAACGGCGCCGGCAAGTCGACCCTGATCAAGACCCTGGCCGGCGTGCACAAGCCCACCGATGGCCAGTACCTGGTCGACGGCAAGCCCGTCGTCTTCAATTCGCCCAGCGAAGCGCTGGACATGGGCGTGGCCACCGTCTACCAGGATCTGGCGCTGGTGCCGCTGCTGTCCGTGGCGCGCAATTTCTTCATGGGCCGTGAGCCGATGAAAAAGCTGCTGGGCCTGGTGCCCGTGATGGATATCGATTATGCGGCCGAGACGGCGCGCGCCAAGCTGGCCGAGATGGGCATCATGGTGCGCGACCCGCACCAGGCCATCGGCACCATGTCGGGCGGCGAGAAGCAATGCCTGGCCATCGCCCGCGCCATCCACTTCGGCGCCAGGGTGCTGATCCTCGACGAGCCGACGGCCGCCCTGGGCGTCAAGCAATCGTTCAATGTGTTGAAACTGATTTACAAGGCGCGCGAGCGGGGCATTTCCGTAATCTTTATTACGCATAATGTGCACCATGCGTATCCGGTGGGCGACTCGTTCACGTTGTTGAATCGGGGCAAGTCGCTGGGCACCTTCACCAAGGATACGGTGAGCAAGGATGCCTTGCTGGACATGATGGCAGGCGGCGCGGAAATGCAAACGCTGATGAGTGAACTCGACGGTGTCACGATTTAAGGATAGCCATGAATAATTCCACACAATTTGCCCAGGGGCGGGCGCTCGACGTGATCTGCCTGGGCCGCCTGGCCGTGGACCTGTACGCGCAGCAGATCGGCAGCACCCTGGAAGACGCCACCAGTTTCGCCAAGTACCTGGGCGGTTCGTCGGCGAATATCGCCTTCGGCACGGCCCGGTTGGGCTTGAAGTCCGCCATGCTGTCGAAAGTGGGCGACGACCACATGGGCCGTTTCCTGACCGACACTTTGGCCAAGGAGGGTTGCGACGTCAGCCACGTGGGCATCGACCGCGACCGTCTCACGGCTTTGGTGATGCTGGGCATCAAGGACAAGAACACCTTCCCGCTGATTTTCTACCGTGAAAATTGCGCCGACATGGCCATCGAAGCGTCCGCAGTCGACGCCGCCTTTATCGCCTCGAGCAAGGCGCTGCTGATCACCGGCACGCATTTTTCCACGACTGCCATGCACGCCGTCAGCACGCAGGCACTCACATTGGCCCGCGCCAATAACGTGCGCACCGTGCTCGACATCGATTACCGGCCCGTGCTGTGGGGCCTGTCGGGCAAGGCCGATGGCGAAACGCGTTTCGTCTCCAACGAAGGCGTGACGCGCCACCTGCAGGCGATCCTGCCGCAGTTCGACCTGATCGTCGGCACGGAAGAGGAATTCATGATTGCCGGCGGCGGCGCCGACATCATGGCGTCCTTGCGCGCCGTACGGGCCGCCACCCTGGCCACCCTCGTTGTCAAGCGGGGCCCGCTGGGCAGCGCCGTCATCGACAATGTGGTGCCGCACAGCCTCGATGATGCATATAATTACCGTGGCGTGCGCGTGGAAGTGCTCAATGTGCTGGGCGCGGGCGACGCCTTCCTGTCGGGCTTCCTGAAAGGCTGGTTGCGCGGCGAGGATTACGAAGCGTGCTGCCGCTATGCGAATGGCTGCGGCGCCCTCGTCGTGTCGCGCCACGGCTGCGCGCCAGCCATGCCGTCGCCCGTTGAGCTCGACTATTTCCTCGCCAATGCGGCCAAGCTGACGCAACCGGACCAGGACGCGACCTTGTCCCGCTTGCATCGTACGACGGTCACGCGCAAAGAGTGGAACGAGCTGTGCGTATTTGCCTTTGACCATCGCACGCAATTTTTTGAGCTGGCGCAGCAGACGGGCGCACCCGAAGCGGCCATCGCGGCCCTGAAACAATTGATGGTGCAAGCCGTGGCGCAGACGGAAACGGCTTTGCAGCTTGCAGGCAAGACGGGCGTGCTGATCGATGGCCGCTATGGCGTCGATGCGCTCAACGATGCGACGGGACGCGGCTGGTGGATAGGCCGTCCCGTGGAATTGCCGGGATCGAATCCGCTGCAATTCGACTGGGGCCGTTCCATCGGCTCGCACCTGCTCAGCTGGCCGAAGGAACACGTGATCAAGTGCCTGGTGCAGCTGCACCCGGACGATGCCGTGGAAAACCGGCTGGAACAGGAAGCGCAGATCAAGGCCCTGTACGACGCGGCGCAAGTGAGCGGTCACGAACTGTTGCTCGAAGTCATACCCTCGGAAGCCTTGCCGCAGGGCGACGATACGGTGTTACGTGCCGTCAAGCGCCTGTACAACCTGGGCATCTATCCCGAATGGTGGAAGCTGGAAAGCATGTCAGCCCAGCAATGGCAAGCCATCGATGCCCTCGTGCATGAGCGCGATCCGTATTGCCGTGGCGTCGTGTTGCTGGGCTTGAACGCGCCGATCGCCGCCCTTGCCGACAGTTTCGAGCAAGCCAGCGCCAGTACGACGTGTCGCGGTTTCATGGTGGGCCGCACCATCTTCCAGGAACCGAGCCGCCGCTGGCTGGCCGGCGAACTCGACGATGCCGGCCTGATCGCCGCCGTGCGCGCCAATTTCGAGCAGCTCATTGGCCTGTGGCAGCGTACACGCAACCGTCTGGAGCGTGCGGCATGACTACACAAAATAAGACGATTCGTTTGACGATGGCCCAAGCCCTGGTGCGCTACCTGGCCGCCTTGCGCACGGAAGAGGGCGAACCTCTGTTCGGCGGCGCCTTTGCCATCTTTGGCCACGGCAATGTCGCCGGCATCGGCGAAGCGCTGTACCAGTACAAGGATGTGTTCCCCACCTACCGCGCCCACAATGAACAGGCGATGGCGCATTCGGCGATTGCCTATGCCAAAGCCCACATGCGCCGGCGCATGATGGCCGTGACCAGTTCCATCGGCCCGGGCGCCACCAACTTGCTGACGGCCGCCGCCCTGGCGCACGTCAACCGCTTGCCCGTACTGCTGTTGCCGGGCGACGTGTTCGTCTCGCGCGCGCCGGACCCGGTGCTGCAGCAACTGGAAGACGGCACGGATGGCAGCGTTTCCGTCAACGATGCGTTCAAGCCGCTGTCGCGCTATTTCGACCGCATCGTCTATCCGGAGCAGTTGCTGACGGCCTTGCCACGGGCGATTGCCGCCTTGACAGACCCGGCCGCTTGCGGTCCCGTCACCTTGTCTCTGCCGCAAGACGTGCAGACGATGGCGCATGACTATCCCGTGGATTTCTTTGAACCGCGCATTGTGCGTTTCCGCGCCTTGCCGCCTGTCGAGCAGGAACTGGAAGAGGCGGCGCTGCTGTTGAAAAACGCGAAGCAGCCGCTGATCGTCGCCGGTGGCGGCGTGCTGTATGGCAAGGCCAGCGCCGCCCTGCAGGCGTTTGCCGAGCGCCATGGCATTCCCGTGGCGGAAACCCAGGCCGGCAAAAGTTCTCTGCCATGGGACCATCCGCTGCAGCTGGGCGCCATCGGCGTGACGGGCTCGCCTGCGGCGAATGCCCTGGCGGCGGACGCGGACGTGGTGCTGGCCATCGGCACGCGCCTGCAGGATTTCACCACCGGGTCGAACTCCCTGTTTGCGCAGGCGCAACTGGTGAGCCTGAACGTCAACCGTTTTGATGCACTGAAACGCCGCGGCCTCGGTGTGCAGGCGGACGCGACCTTGGGCTTGCAAGGCCTGTCGCGGCTGCTGGGCAGCTGGAATAGCGCGGGCCAGTGGATGGACCGGGCGCAGCAGGCAGGGAACGCGTGGCGCGAGACGGTCAAAAGCATCACGGGCCGGCGCGACGTGGCCGGCTTGCCGTATGACGGCGAAGTCATCGGCGCCGTACAGCGCTCTTCCGCAGATTCCACCGGCAACGACATCGTCGTTTGCGCGGCGGGGACTCTGCCGGCCGAGCTGCATAAACTCTGGCGCACGTCGACGCCGGGCGGCTACCATATGGAGTACGGCTACTCGTGCATGGGTTACGAGATCGCCGGCGGCCTTGGCGTCAAGATGGCCAAGCCGGAATCGGAAGTCATCGTCATGGTGGGTGACGGCAGCTATCTGATGATGAATTCGGAAATCGCCACCTCCGTCATGCTCGATAAAAAACTCATCATCGTCGTGCTCGACAACCGCGGTTACGGTTGCATCAACCGGCTGCAGCAGGCGTGCGGCAATCCTTCGTTCAACAATATGTTGCCCGACAGCGCCCCGCACATCGACTTTGCCCTGCATGCGCAATCGCTGGGCGCGCTGTCCGAACACGTGGCCAATATCGCCGAGCTGGAGCAAGCGATGCTGCGCGCCCGTGCCGCACCCCGCACGTATTTGATCTGCATCGATACAGACGACACGCGCACGACCGAAGAGGGCGGTTGCTGGTGGGAAGTGGCCGTGCCCGAGGTCTCCACCCAGCCAGCCGTGCAAGCTGCGCGCGCCCGTTATGAACTTGACCGCCAAGGACAACAACAATGAATGCACCGACATGGAATGTGAAGATCGGCATCAACCCGATCTCGTGGATGAACGACGATTTGCCCAGCCTGGGCGGCGAAACGCCGCTGGAAACAGCGTTGAAGGAAGGCGCTGAGATCGGCTACGTGGGTTTTGAATTGGGCAACAAGTTTCCGAAAGATGCGCCAGCGCTGAACGCCGTGCTGGGGAAATACCATCTTGCCTGTGTTTCCGGCTGGTATTCGGGACGGCTGGCGCACCGGTCGGTCGAGGAAGAGATCGCTTCCGTGGCGTCGCATTTACGGCTGCTGGCCGACAGCGGCGCCACCGTCATGGTCTACGGCGAAGTGGCCGACGCCATCCAGGGGGAAGCGCGCCCGCTGTATAAACGCCCGCGTTTCCAGTCGCAGCAGCAATGGCAGGAATACGCCAACAAATTGACGGCCTTTGCCGCCCATCTGCTGGCGCACGGCGTACGCCTCGCGTATCACCATCACATGGGCGCCTACGTGGAAACGCCGGCGGACGTGGATCAATTGATGGCCTTGACGGGAGCCGAGGTCGGCTTGCTGTTCGACACGGGTCACATCACCTTTGCCGGCGGCGATGCGCTGGCGGTGCTGAACAAACACATTGATCGCATCTGCCACGTGCATTGCAAGGACGTGCGGCCGAACGTGGTAAAACTGGCGAGAAATGGCCACTGGAGTTTCCTGCAGGCCGTCATCAATGGCGCTTTCAGCGTGCCGGGCGACGGCAGCATCGATTTCCCCGCCATCCTCACGCGGCTGTACCTGCACGGTTATGCGGGCTGGCTGGTGGTGGAAGCGGAGCAGGATCCGGCCGTCGCGCCCAGCTACGCCTACGCGAAGATGGGCCACGATTACCTGGCCAAGCTCGTCGAGGCGATTCCCCGCGTGAAACGGGAGGCGGCATGAGCCCGCTGCTCGTCAAGGCCCGTCCAGGTTCCACCATCGTTGAGGTAACGCCGGAATCGGCCGGCTGGACGCATGTCGGTTTCGCCGCGCACCGTCTTCCAGCGGGCGAGTCCTTGCAGCTGGACACGGGCAAGCGCGAATTGTGCATCGTCGTGCTGACGGGCACGGTCACCGTCCAGGCGGGTGGACAGACCTGGGAAAATATAGGTAATCGCCAGAGCGTCTTCGAGGATCGTTCGCCGTACGCCGTGTATGTCCCGCTGGATACGGCGGTCGGCATCACGGCCGTGGGCAATGCCGAAGTGGCCTTGTGCAGCGCACCGGGCATCACCCACC